>NZ_JBHYUG010000018.1:23640-39356 GCF_042749375.1 Streptomyces sp. NPDC059477
CGGAGGAGGGGCCCGCGCGGATGTCGCCGGAACGCGCGGCGGCCCTGAACTCGCTGCCGTCACGGCCCATTCGTGTTTCACGTGAAACATCGCCGCAGCGGGTGTGGCGGTGTCGCAGCCGCCGTGCCCGGCGACGGTGTCATTCGGCGATGAAGTCCTCAAGGTCGCGGAGAATCGCGGCCTTCGGCTTCGCGCCGACAATGGTCTTCGCGACCTCGCCGCCCACGTAGACGTTCAGGGTCGGGATGGACATGACGCCGTACCGGGTGGCCGTGCCCGGGTTCTCGTCGATGTTCAGCTTGACGATCTCGATCTTGTCGCCGTGCTCCTTGGCGATGGCCTCCAGGGACGGCGCGATCTGGCGGCACGGACCGCACCACGCGGCCCAGAAGTCCACCAGAACAGGCTTGTCGCTCTTGAGGACGTCCTGATCGAAGGAGTCGTCGGTTACATGCTTCAGATCGGCCACAGCGGGCTCCTTACGTGGGTTGCGGGGAGGACAGAAGGTCGGATCAGACGGCGGCGGCCTGCTCGGGCTCGGCCTGCGCCTCGTCGGCGAGCGCGGCGAGGTGACGCTCGGCGTCGAGGGCGGCGGAACATCCGGTGCCGGCGGCCGTGATCGCCTGACGGTAGGTGTGGTCGACGACGTCGCCCGCGCCGAAGACGCCCGTCAGGTTCGTCCGGGTGGAGGGAGCCTCGACCTTTAGGTAGCCCTCCCCGTCGAGATCGAGCTGTCCCTTGAACAGCTCGGTCCGCGGGTCGTGGCCGATCGCGATGAACAGGCCCGTGGCCGGCAGGTCCGAGAGTTCACCGGTCTTGACGTTGCGCAGCTTCAGTCCGGTGAGCTTCTGGTCGCCCTGGATCTCCGCGACCTCGCTGTCCCAGACGAACTTGATCTTCGGGTCGGCGAAGGCGCGGTCCTGCATCGCCTTGGAGGCGCGCAGGCTGCTGCGGCGGTGGACGATCGTGACCGACTTGGCGAACCGGGAGAGGAAGGTCGCCTCCTCCATCGCGGTGTCACCGCCGCCGATCACAGCGATGTCGTGGTCCTTGAAGAAGAACCCGTCACAGGTGGCGCACCAGGAGACGCCGCGGCCGGAGAGCGTGTCCTCGTTGGGCAGGCCCAGCTTGCGGTGCTGAGAGCCGGTGGCGACGATGACGGCCTTCGCCCGGTGCACCGTACCCGCGGTGTCCGTGACGGTCTTGATCTCACCGGAGAGGTCCACGGAGACGATGTCGTCGGGGATCAACTCGGCGCCGAAGCGCTCGGCCTGGGCGCGCATGTTGTCCATCAGCTCCGGCCCCATGACGCCGTCCTGGAAGCCGGGGAAGTTCTCCACCTCCGTGGTGGTCATCAGCGCACCGCCGGCGGTGACCGCGCCCTCGAACACCAGGGGCTTCAGCGACGCGCGTGCGGTGTACAGGGCCGCCGTGTAGCCGGCGGGCCCAGAGCCGATGATGATCACGTTTCGGACGTCGCTCACGGCTGGGTTCCTCGTCTCTGGACTCATCAGTTTCCAGTGGGCGTCCCTCTCAGGACTCTCATCCCACCCAACGGATCCTAAGGGTCGAGCATTCCCGCTGTGGCCGGGCACACGGCGGGTGCCGCCCGCCGAAGCTCAGGGGTGCGCGTACGAGGTCTGGAACAAGATCTTCGCGATGTCGGAGGACGCCCGCTTCACACAGGTGGAGTCCATGATGTACGCGGTGACCCGGCTGATGTCATTGGCGTCGGGCAGCACGACGAGCATCGCGTCGGTGCCCTTGTAGACGCCCTCGTCGACGGCGAGCGCCGCGTCCTGTCGGCCGATGCCCTTGCGGACACAGTCGGGTACCGACGGTGTCTGGAACACCCTGGGCGAGACCACGTCGTCGCCCCCCTCCACGCCCATGCTGCCCAGCGGACTGCGGGAGCCGCCGCTCGTCGCCTCCTGGTCGATCGGCTCGGTGGAGAGCAGATCGGTCACCTGGCGTTCGAGGGACTCGGTGGAGAATGTGTCCGACGCGGTGGTGGTCTGGTCGTCCCCCGCCGGGGGGCCGGAGGCTCCGCCGCCCATGAGCGAGGACAGCAGTACAGAGCCGAGCCCCACGGCCGCCGCCGCGAAGGCGGCGCCGATCACGGTCACCCGGCGGCGCTTCGAGCGATCCGATCGATCCGGCTTCTTACGGCCGGGTCCGGTGGTGGAGGGGCGGGCATGGCCCGTGGGGCGGTCTGCGGCGACCGATGTTTCACGTGAAACATGCGCGTCGCTGTCGCTGTCCGGAGATGGACGCGCGTAGTCCTGTGTTTCACGTGAAACAGTCGCGCTCGCCGTCGGGCTCCGTGGTGTTTCCCGTGAAACCTGTGTGCTGTCGGTGGCCGAGTCGATCGGCTGGGGAGCTTCCGACGCTCGTAGGACCTCGGCTCCTCGTAGGACCTCAGCTGTTCGTTGAGCTTCCGAGGCTCGTAGGGCCTCGGCCGCGAGTGCCACGTCGATCCGCTCGGCGATGTCGGTGGGCATGGCCACGGGCTCCGGCTCCGCGCCGAGCAGGTCGTGGACCTCCGCCAGCGAGGCAGAGACGTCCGCGCACAGCTCGCAGGTGTCCAGATGTCGCTGGATGTCCGCGGTCCGTGACGGGGTCAGCAGCCCCTCGGTGAGGTCGGCGATCTCGGTGACGTCCGGGTGCTCCGTCATGTCTGTCGTGGATGTCACGCCCGCCCACCTCCGCCCTTCACAGCAGCTGGATCAATCGGTCCGATCTGACGGGACCCGGCATCGGGTGGTCCCGCTGCCGGTGGGACGGATGTCCCCTGCGTCCGGTTCCGTTCCCCGCTCGTCTCGCCACTCGCGCCGTCCGGGCGTAGATGAGTGAGGAGTGGAAGGAGTCTGGCTCTGCCCCGGGCGCAGCGGCTCTTCACCGTCCCGGTCGGCACATCGAGGATCCGGGCGGCCTCGGCGACGGGGTAGCCCTGCATGTCCACCAGGACGAGGGCGGCCCGCTGATCGGGCGGCAGGGTGCCCAGCGCCTCGATCAGCTGGCGGTGCAGATCCTTGCGCTCGGCCGGGGCCGACGCCGACTCGTGTGGCTCCAGGAGCTGCTCCAGCCGCTCGGCGTCGTCGACCGGCGAGGTCCGGCGGGAGGCGGCCTTGCGGGCCCGGTCCAGACAGGCGTTCACCGTGATCCGGTGCAGCCAGGTCGTGACGGCCGATTTCCCCTGGAAGGTGTGGGCGGCCCGGTAGGCGGAGACCAGCGCGTCCTGCACGGCGTCGGCGGCCTCCTCACGGTCCCCGAGGGTGCGCAGGGCGACGGCCCAGAGCCGGTCCCGGTGGCGTCGGACGAGCTCACCGAAGGCGTGCGGATCGCCTCCCACATGACGGGCGAGGAGGTCACTGTCGTTCACGTCGCCGTAGGTGACGTCGTCCGCCATCTGACCTCCCCCTCCGTGCTGTCGTCAGCCGGTGAACTTCAGATCCGTGATGGCCTGCTTGTAGCCGGAGCCGCTGAAGTCGTCGCCCGACGCGTACGGCAGCGCCGTGAACCACACCAGGACGTACCGGCTCGCCACCGGCTTGTCGATCTGTACGTGCGCCGAGGTGTCGCTGGTGGTCACCGTACCCAGTTCGGTCATCGAGGAGATCGGTACCGAGGAACTCATGGAATCCGTCGCGTACAGCGTGACCGTGGTGTGGTCGCCGCCGAACAGCAGGCCGATGTCCGCCGCCTTGACCTTCTGGTCGGTACCGAGGTCGTAGACGATGCCGACGCCCGGCTTGAAGATCGGGTTCATCTCCGGGCCGTCGAGGAAGCTCTTCGTGCGCCAGATGGTCGCCGGGTCCCCGTCATAGGTGTGCGGCACCTCGTCCGTCGCCTGCGCCTCGCCCTTGGCCACGTACTCCTGGGCGCCGGCGATCTCTATCGGCGGCGGGGGCTTCGGTGTCTCCCCGTTGGTCTTGTCCTCGCCGTCCGTCGTCTGGGTCTGGTTGGTGTCGTCGGACTTGCCGCCCTGGTCCAGGAGGGCGTCCGCGAGCTGCCAGCTGCCCAGGCCCAGCGCGGCGAGCAGCAGCGCCGAGACGGCCCACTTCAGGGCCTTGCCGGTGCGGCTCTGGAGCGGGGGCGGCGGCTGGTGCACCGGCTGGGTCTCGTTGGGGTGCGGCGCCGGCCGGCCGTAGGAGCCCTGCTGGTAGGTCGTGCGCTGGTACTCGGGCGGGGCGGTGAAGGCCGGCTCCGGTGGGCGGATGCGGGGCATCTCGCTGATCGCCTTGACCAGTTCCTCCGGTGTCGTGCACGGCGCCTCGTGGCGGGAGGCGGTGGCGCCGTCGTTGGCGAGGGCGCGCATCGCCAGCTCCGACAGCCCGCGGTGGATCCCGGCGCGCACCTGGTCGGGGGCGATCAGGCCGACGCCCTTCGGCAGGCCCGACAGCCCGTAGGCGTTGCTCTCGTAGGGCCAGCGCTGGGTGAGCGAGGCGTACAGCAGGGCGCCGATCGCCTCGGTGTCGGCGCGCTGCGGGGTGTCGGAACCGATGCCGCGCAGCGCGGCGTTGACCGCGAGCCCGCGGATGCGCCACTGGCCGGTGGAGGTGCGCAGCACGGCGTTGGGGCTGAGCCGCAGATGCGCGAGGCCCTCACGGTGCGCGGCGGCCATGGCGGCGGAGACCTGACTGGCCATCTGGTAGGCGTCGTGCGGCTCCAGCGGGCCGGCGGCGAGCAGCGCGGTCAGTTCGGTCGCGTCGGGCAGCCACTCGTGCACGACGTAGACGAGGTCGTTCTCCTCGACGGCGTCGAGGACTTGGACGAAACGGGGGTCGCCCAGCAGCGCGGAGGAACGGGCCGCGGCGAGGACGGAACGGGCCCGCGAGTGGTCCGCGGGCAGGAGGTGGACGCCGACGGCCCGGCGGAGTTTCTCGTCCACCGCCCGCCAACTGCTGAATCCGTCCAGTCGGGTGACGCACTCCTCCAGGCGGTAGCGCCTGGCGAGTTTGTGGCCGCTGTGCAGTTCGGACGGTGCCGCCGTCCCGGGACGCACGCTCCCGCCACTCCCCTGTGCCTCGTCGTGCTCCGTGTCCCGCTCCCGGTTCTGGTCCCCGTTCTGGTCCAACCCGTCGCCCGTGGACCGGTCCGTCTGGTCCGCCTGGTTGGCCTGGTCCGCCTTGGTGGCCGGCGGCTCGTCGCCGCCGTCGTCTGCCACGTCGACGGCAGCCCTGCTCCGTTCCGCCACCGTCGTCCCTGCCTCCCCATCCGTTGCGCCCCGTACGACGCCGAAACCAATTGTGCCCACAGTCCGCTGCTATGCACGACACACAGTGGCGGACGATGGTTGTGCGCGTACCCCTCTCAGCGCCCCAGACGCCCGCGGACCATGCCCACCATCGAGTTGAGTTCCTCGATGCGCATCCGGCGGGAGGCGATGTAGAAGATGCCGAGCAGGACGGCGCCGCCGCCGATCAGTGCGCCGAAGGAGCCGAGGACGCCCTGGCCGAGGGTGTGGGTGATGCCGTAGCAGGCCGCGCCGCCGAGCAGCGCGGCCGGGACCGCGGCGATGCTCAGCCGGGCGTAGGTGCGCAGCACGCGGGCGCCGTCGAGGTCGCCGCCGAGCCGCTTGCGCAGCCGGCTCCAGGCGACGCCGACACCGATGACGTAGGCGAGTCCGTACGAGGCGGCCATGCCGATCACCGCCCAGCGGGCGGGCAGCAGCAGGAAGCACGCCGCGGACGCCCCGGCGTTGACGGCGGCCACGATCACGGTGTTGTAGAAGGGGGTGCGGGTGTCTTCGTACGCGTAGAAGGCGCGGAGGACGACGTACTGCACGGAGTACGGGATGAGGCCGATGCCGAACGCCATCAGCATGTAGCCCATGTTGGTGGCGGCGCCGGTGCCGGAGGAGCCGAAGATCAGGGTGCACATCGGGATGCCGAGCGCGACGAAGCCGAAGGCGATCGGGACGATGGCGACGGCGGTGGTGCGCAGGCCCTGGGAGATGTCGTCGCGGACGGCTCCGGCATCGTCCTCGTGGGCCGAGCGGGAGATCCGCGGGAGCAGGGCGGCCATCAGGGAGACGGTGATGATGGCCTGCGGGAGGCCCCAGATCAGCTGGGCGTTGGCGTACGCGCTGTAGCCGGTGCCCGCGATGTTGGTGTCGGAGACGGCGGCGGTGGCCAGCTGGGTGACGACGAGGGCGCCGGCCTGGTTGGCGAGGACGAACAGGATCGTCCACTTGGCGAGCATCGCGGCCTTGCCGAGGCCGTGGCCCTTCCAGTCGAAGCGCAGCCGCATCCGGAAGCCGGTCTCGCGCAGATACGGGATCATCGCGAGCGCCTGGACCACCAGGCCGAGCAGCACGCCGGCGCCGAGAAGACGCTCGCCCTCCGGCGGGATGTTGTCGACCGTCATCCCGGAGTCGGCGGCGCTGCCGTAGACCCACAGGAACATGCCGAGTGTCGCGATGATGACGATGTTGTTCAGGACCGGCGTCCACATCATCGCGCCGAACCGGCCGCGGGCGTTGAGGATCTGGCCCATCACCACATGGATGCCCATGAAGAAGATCGTGGGCAGGAAGTAGCGGGCGAAGGTGATGGCCGCGTCGTTGGCCGCCGGGTTGGTGGCGACCGGGTTCGACAGGGCGCGCACCAGATACGGCGCCCCGAGCACGGCGAGCACGGTCAGCAGTCCGAGGGCGACCATGACGAGGGTCAGCAGCCGGTTGGCGTACGCCTCGCCGCCGTCCTCGTCGTCCTTCATCGCGCGCACGAGCTGCGGGACGAAGACCGAGTTGAGGCCGCCGCCGACCGTCAGGATGTAGATCATCGTCGGCAGCTGGTAGGCGACCTGGAAGGTGTCGCCGAGCAGGCCGACGCCCAGCGCGGAGACGATCAGCGCCGAGCGGACGAAGCCGGTCAGCCGCGACACCATCGTGCCCGCGGCCATCACCGCGCTGGACTTGAGCAGCCCGCCGCCCCGGCCCTTCTTCGCGGCGGTGGAGGAACCGGCGGCGGGGGGCGGGGCGGGTGCCTCCGGCGGCTCGGGCGCCAGGGGCTCGGGCCCCGGGGACCCGGACTGCTGGTAGGGCGCCTGCGCGACGCCGTACTCGCCGTACTGCCCCTGCGGAGCGGCCTGCTGGACGCCGTACTGCGGGGCCTGCTGGTACTGGGGGGCCGCGTACTGGGCCTGCTGGTGGCCGCCGGCCTCCTGATACGGGCTCTGCGCGTACTGCGCGGGCGCGTAGGACCCGTTGTGATAGCCGTCGGCCTGCATGCCCTGCTGCATGGCCTGTTGTGGGGGCGCGGCCGGGTGGTGGTCGGCCGGCGGGCGCACCCCCTGGTGCTGCTGGTCCCGGAAGAGATGGGCGAAGGCGTCGGGCTCGTGGCGCTGGTCGCCCGCCTGGGTGACCAGGTCGTCGACGCCCACGTACTGGGTGGTGCGCGGGTCGTCGCCGTGCGGCAGGTACTGGGTGGGGCCCTCCGGTTCCGGGGCGGGCGTCTGCGCCCACACGCGCGGATCGGGGGCGTACGGCGACTGCTGCGGCTGCCCGTACATCGGCTGCGGCGGGTAGGTGCCGGGGGGCGGCGGCGGATGCGCGGCCCGGTCGTAGAGCGCCTCGGCGACCGGGTCCTGCGCGGTGAGATCCTGCGCGCGGTACGGGTCCTGGTCGTAGGCGTCCTGGAGGTACATGTCCGCCGAGTGCTGCGGCGGCACCTGGCCGGGCTCGGGCGGCGGGCCCTCGGGGTGGCCCGAGCTGCCCGCGGCCTGGCCGCGGTCACCGTCGTACGGCGCGTTCATGGTTACCCCACCTCATCGTCCCGGGCCGACCGGCCACGACATCCTCAACGGTCCACTCTCTCACCCGTCCGGGACGGGTCGGCGCTTTCCGCTGCGGTGTCCGGCGTCAGGTCACTCGGCTGCTGAGGGTCGTGTGCCCCCGGCCGGGTTCCCGACTCCTCCGTGCGAGGGTCCTGGGACTGGGGACGGTGGTCGGGGGCGGCGGGGTTCTCCGCGTCCTCGGGGTGCTTCGTGCTTCCGGAGCGCTCCATGCCTTCGGGGTGCTTCGGGGGCTCGGAACTCTTCGGGGGATCGGGTTGGCCGGTGGTCTCGGTGGTCGTGCCTTCGGCGCTCTGGGACTCCTCGGCGCCCGCTGGGCTCTCGGCGGATTCCCGGGGGTCCGCGGCGGGGTCTGCGTCGGGGGCGTCTGCGTCGGCGGCGTTCTCAGCGGTGTCGTCAGCGGTATCGCCCTCGGCTCCGGTACCGGTGTCGTCGGTGTCGTCCCCGTTGTCCGGCCCGGCCTCCGCCGCCTCCCGCGCGGCGCGCTTGCGCTGGGTGTACATCCGGAACCCGGCGAGGACCAGGAGCAGGACGCCGCCACCGATGACCAGCATCACCGTGGCGGTGATCTCGGTGACCTTCACGTCGAACGTGACCGGCTGGCCGTAGGCCTGGCCGTCCTCGGTGAACAGCTGGGCGATCACGGTCACCCGGCCGTTGGCATTGGCGGACGTGTCGAACTTCACCGACTGGCTGTGCCCGCCGGAGACCGTCACCGGCTGCTCCGCGTAGGCGTTGCCGCCGATCTCCAGGCGGGTCGGGCTGGTGGAGGTGAGCCGCAGCACCAGGTGGTCGACGCCCTGGACCAGGTTGTTCTGCACCGACACGGGGATCGTGGCGCTGCGGCCGGAGAGCTTGGTCTCCGACTTCTGGATCAGACTGACCTGGCCGGCCAGATCGTCGAGATAGTTCTCCACGCCGTTGCGGAAGCTCGCGGCCTCGGTGGCCAGGCCCCGCCAGGAGGTGGACATCTCCCGGTTCATGGCCCGCCCGAACGGCGTCACCACACGGGACTCGTCGGTGAGGATCACCTTGAAGTTGTCCAGCTTGTCCTGCGTGGTGGCGATCTCGTCGAAGGCCGTGGCGGGCAGCTCCTGTTTGCGCAGCGACGAGGGGTACGCGGAGGCGGACGGCACCTTGGTGGTGGCGCCCGGGTCCGGCTTGGCCTCGGCCGTGGCGGTGAGGTTCTGCGCCTCGGACCAGCCGCCGGCCTGGAGCGTGGTCAGCGCCGTCGCCATCGCGCGGGCCTGGCTCGCGGTCGGCATCCGCTGCGGGGCGACGACGATGCTGCGCTGCTGGTCCGACTGGAGGTTCAGCATCAGGCTCTGTGACAGGAACGTCTGCACGGCGAGCGAGTCCGCGGACGCCGTCGTCAGATCGCCCTCGAAGGCGGTGGACATCCGCGAGTCCGCCACCACGGCCGTGGTGCCACCGCCGATGGGCCGGGCCGCCGAGGGCGTGTACGGCAGCCCGCCGGTCTCCTCCAGGCTGTCGCTGCGGGCGATCACCTTGTCCGCGCCGGCGGACGTGGCGACCTTCACGATCGACGGGTCGACGGCGCCGTCCACGGGCCAGGCGAAGTCGGTGGTCGGCTGCACGTGCAGGATCGGCTCCACCGTGTTGGCGATGACGTCCGTCGCCTCCTTGAGACGGCTGAGCGAGCCGGTGACATCCGTGCCGTTGTGCGCGAGCGAGGCCAGGTCCGGGTCGCCGAACGGCAGCGCGACGACCTCCTTGCCCGCCACCGCGCCCTGGAGGTCCGCCAGCCACTCCTTGGCGACCGCCTGGTGGGTGCCGGGCGTGGTGGTGTCACCGGGGCCCTGCACCTCGTAGCTGCGCGTCATGGCGTCCACCGACGCCAGCAGGTCCGGGTCGATCACCCAGGTGACGTCGAGTTCCTTGCCCAGCGCCACCAACTGCTCCAGGCGGCCACCGGGGGCGATCTCCTTGGCGAGGTCGTCGTTGAGGAAGACCGGCGTCTGCTGCTCGTTGGAGTCGGTCTCCGCCGACATGTGGACGGTGGACACCAGCGGCCACAGGAAGGTCGTCTTCGTGCGGACGTCCGTCCCGCCCGGCTGCCACGGCAGGAACGTCCGCTGGAAGCCCAGCACCTGCTCCCACTGCTGCGCGGCGGTCTCACCGGACAGCGCCACCCCGAGCTGGTAGACACCGCTGCCGCCGAGGTCCAGCTCGTCCACCGGTACGGAGATGCTGAAGCGCTGGGCGACGCCCGGGGCGAGCCGGGTGAAGTCCTGGGCGTACTCGTCGCCGACCGGGGAGCCGTCCGCGCCGGGGGTGTATCCCGTGCGCTCGGCGGCGTCGTCGATGTCCGAGCGGGTGGTCAGCTCGGGGCCGATCCGCAGATCGACGGTGGCGTCCGTGACGGCCTGCTTGCCGTTGTTGGTGAGCGTGCCGGAGACCGTGACGGTGTCGCCCTCCCCGGGGATGCCCGGGGAGACCGAGTCGAGGGAGACGCCGACCGTGCGCGAACCGGACGCGGCCTGCACCGAGGCCGGCTCCGCCGCCTGGGCTGACGGCGCGGCGGGCAGCTGGAACAGGCCCGCCAGCAGCGGGGCGCTCGCGAGCAGGACTCCTGTGCGCCGTAGCCACCGGCGGGCAGGCGGGCGGGCAGGTGAGGGACACGTCCCCTGGATGTCTGCCGCCTCGGCCACGCGCTCGCCCGTCCCTAGTCGTCGTCAGTGCTCGTCGGAATGTGCGTCCACGCATGGTAACGATGCGCGCTGAGGGGAAGTGCCGCGGACTGCTCCACAAGATCGGGGAGGGACGGGGCGGCCGGCTCGGGGGACCTGCTGGGTTCGCTCGGAGGCCCTGCGGGTCTGCCTCTATGTGCCTGTATATAGGGGGAGGGGGCTAATAAGAGGGAGATCAAGGGCGGGAAATCGGAGGGGGCGGGGCGGGTCGGCTCCGGCCGCCGTTAATCGAGGCGCCCGCAGGCGTCCGGGCCACGTACCCTTTTCTGTTGTGCCGAACGCCAACGAAGACAACCTCACCGCCCCGGGCCAGGTGGCCGACCGCGAGCCCGGCGACCGGCTGCGGATCACCCCTGTCGCCGACGATCTCGCGCGCCGCTTCCAGGCGGCCGGGTTCGCCCTCGCCCTCGTCGGCGGCTCGGTCAGGGACGCGCTGCTCGGCCGGCTCGGCAACGACCTGGACTTCACGACCGACGCCCGGCCCGAGGACGTCCTGAAGATCGTGCGGCCCTGGGCCGACGCCATCTGGGAGGTCGGCATCGCCTTCGGCACGGTCGGCGCCCAGAAGGACGGCTACCAGATCGAGGTCACCACCTACCGCTCGGAGTCCTACGACCGGACCTCACGCAAGCCCGAGGTGTCCTATGGGGACTCCATCGAGGAGGACCTGGTCCGCCGGGACTTCACCGTGAACGCGATGGCGGTGGCGCTCCCGGAGAAGACGTTCATCGACCCGCACGGCGGCCTCGACGACCTCGCGGCGCGGGTTCTGCGTACGCCGGGCACGCCGGAGGCGTCCTTCTCCGACGACCCGCTGCGCATGATGCGGGCCGCCCGTTTCGCCGCGCAGCTCGACTTCGAGGTGGCCCCCGAGGTCGTCACGGCGATGGAGGAGATGGGCGCCCGGCTGGAGATCGTGTCCGCCGAGCGGGTCCGGGAAGAGCTGAACAAACTGCTGCTGTCCACCCACCCGCGCAAGGGCCTGACACTCCTCGTCGACACCGGCCTCGCGGACCACGTCCTGCCGGAGCTGCCCGCGCTGCGCCTGGAGAGCGACGAGCACCACCGGCACAAGGACGTCTACGACCACTCCCTGATCGTCCTGGAGCAGGCGATCGCGCTGGAGCAGGACGGCCCCGATCTCGCCCTGCGCCTGGCGGCACTGCTGCATGACATCGGCAAGCCGCGGACCCGGCGCTTCGAGACGGACGGCCGGGTCTCCTTCCATCACCACGAGGTCGTCGGCGCCAAGATGACCAAGAAGCGGATGCTGGCGCTGAAGTACTCCAACGAACTGGTGAAGGAGGTCTCCCGCCTGGTCGAGCTGCACCTCCGTTTCCACGGCTACGGCACGGGTGAGTGGACCGACTCCGCGGTCCGCCGCTATGTCCGTGACGCCGGCCCGCTCCTGGAGCGTCTCCACAAGCTGACCCGCTCGGACTGCACGACGCGGAACAAACGCAAGGCCATCGCGCTCTCCCGGGCCTACGACGGGCTGGAGGAGCGCATCGCCCAGCTGAAGGAGCAGGAGGAGCTGGACGCGATCCGCCCCGACCTCGACGGCAACGAGATCATGCAGATCCTGGGCATCAAGCCCGGTCCTGCCGTCGGCACCGCGTACCAGCACCTGCTGGAGCTGCGGCTGGAGAACGGGCCGATGGAGCACGCCGACGCGGTGGCCGCGCTCAAGGAGTGGTGGGCGGAGCAGCCGGAGGCATGAGCCGGTGGCCGCCGGGGAACTGGCCGGCCCGGGAGCATGACAGCGGGGCCATGTTTCACGTGAAACATGACCCCGCTTGTCTCAGCGAACCTCTCGATGTTTCACGTGAAACATCGACCCTGCTGGATCAGACACCCTGGATCAGACGTCCTTGAGGCACAGCAGGAATTCAGCGCCGTCGCCCGTCTGGGCGTAGAAGCTCGTGGCCTCCTCGACCGTGCGGCACTCCGTCTCCGCGGTGAGGGACGTGAAGTTGCCGTCGACCTTCTTGAGGACCTCGACCTCGGCGTCGGTGGAGGTGCACTCCACGATCTCCATCTCGTCCGAGGACGATGACGAGGACTTCAGACAGTCGCCCACGGCGGCCTGGTCGGCGTCGTCCCGGCTGGCTATGAACGCGCCGATGGCCACGCTGACGACCACGACGGCGATGACGATGTTCTTGATGGTCTTGAAGCCGAGCTTCCGGCGCGGCGGCTCCGGCGGCACCGCGCCATAGGGGTTGCCCTGCTGCGGGATGCCCGGCTGCTGGGGGAGATCGCCCTGCGGAGGGGTCTGGCCCTGGGCGAACGGGTTCTGGCCCTGAGGCTGGTTCTGGGCGAACGGGTTGCCCTGGGGAGGCGGCGTAGTCACTTGGGGATCCCCCTGAATGGAACGAGTGGGTGAGCAGCGCGAATTGACCGCGCTTAAGACCCACGTAAGTTATCTGCCCCCACTGACAACACGGCTCCCTGGGCGGTGTCTGTGGCCTTCATGTGACACTTACCGGCGTCCAAAGCGGGCCATAGCCACCGCAACCACGGCATAGATCGCGGCGACGGTGAACACGAGCGGTGCCGAGCGGCCGTCCGGCGGCAGCATCAGGGCGGCGACTCCGGCGGCACCGACGAAGGCCACGTTGAACAGAACGTCGTAGACGGAGAAGGTCCGGCCGCGGAAGCCGTCGTCGACCGTGGACTGCACGATGGTGTCCGTGGCGATCTTCGCGCCCTGGGTCGTCAGCCCCAGTACGAACGCGGCGGCCAGCAGGGGCGCGGTCGCGAACGGCAGCCCCAACGCGGGTTCCAGTACCGCCGCGGCCGTCGAACAGACCACGATCCAGCCGATGGGCCCGAAGCGGCCCACCGCCCAGGGCGTCAGCACGGCCGCCACGAAGAAACCGGCCCCCGAGACACCCACCGCCAACCCCAGCAGGGCGAGCCCGTCCTCGGTGGTCGAGGTCAGGGCGTACCGGCAGAGCATCAGGACGGTGACGGTGAGGGCGCCGTAGCAGAACCGCATCAGCGTCATCGCGCCGAGCGCCCACACGGCCTCCCGGCGCTTCGGGGCGGCGAGATGGTGTACCACCGCCATCAGATCCCGCGCGGTGCCCGCGAGCGCCATGCCGAGGCGGGGCTGCACCAGCGCCGGGTCGGGGCCCAGCCGGTCGCGCGGGATGCGCAGCGAGGCGAGCGCCCCGCACAGATACAGCCCGGCCCCGACGAGGACCACGGCGGCGTCGGAGTCCGCGAACAGCAGCCGTACGACGAAGGCGGCGCCGCCGCCCGCGGTCGCGGCGAGCGTCCCGGCGGTCGGGGACAGGGAGTTGGCGATGACCAGGCGGTCGGCGTCGACCACGCGGGGCAGTGCGGCGGACAGTCCCGCCAGGACGAAGCGGTTGACGGCGGTGACGCACAGCGCGGAGGCGTAGAACAGCCAGTCGGGCACGGAGCTGACCATCAGCAGGGCGGTGCCGGTGGCCAGCAGGGCGCGCAGCAGATTGCCGTACACAAAGACCTGGCGGCGCCGCCAGCGGTCGAGCAGGACGCCGGCGAAGGGGCCGACGAGGGAGTACGGGAGGAGCAGCACCGCCATCGCGGAGGCGATCTCGGCCGGTGAGGCCTGGCGCTCGGGGGAGAAGACGACGTACGTGGCGAGGCCGACCTGGTACGCGCCGTCCGCACCCTGGGAGAGCAGCCGTACGGCGAGCAGGCGCCGGAAGTCCCGAAAGCGCAGGAGAACGCGCAGATCACGTACGACGGCCATGGGGCACAGCCTCACATACGGGGAGGGTCCCGGGGCGCAATGCCCCGGGGACCCTCGACGGACCGCCGGACCCACCGGGCGAGGGAGCCGTCCTGCCCGCTCCCCGGCCCGCCGGGGCCTGTCCTAGCGCGGCCGGATCAGCGCTCGACCTCGCCGCTGATGAACTTCTCCACGTTCTCGCGGGCCTCGTCGTCGAAGTACTGGACGGGCGGGCTCTTCATGAAGTAGCTCGACGCGGAGAGGATCGGGCCGCCGATGCCGCGGTCCTTGGCGATCTTCGCCGCGCGCACGGCGTCGATGATGACACCGGCCGAGTTCGGGGAGTCCCAGACCTCCAGCTTGTACTCAAGGTTCAGCGGGACGTCGCCGAAGGCGCGGCCTTCCAGACGGACGTAGGCCCACTTGCGGTCGTCCAGCCACGCCACGTAGTCGGACGGGCCGATGTGGACGTTCTTCGCGCCCAGCTCCCGGTCGGGGATCTGGGAGGTGACGGCCTGCGTCTTGGAGATCTTCTTGGACTCCAGGCGCTCACGCTCCAGCATGTTCTTGAAGTCCATGTTGCCGCCGACGTTCAGCTGCATCGTGCGGTCCAGGACCACACCGCGGTCCTCGAACAGCTTCGCCATGACGCGGTGCGTGATGGTGGCGCCGACCTGCGACTTGATGTCGTCGCCGACGATCGGGACGCCCGCCTCGGTGAACTTGTCCGCCCACTCCTTGGTGCCGGCGATGAAGACCGGGAGGGCGTTGACGAAGGCGACCTTGGCGTCGATGGCGCACTGGGCGTAGAACTTCGCCGCGGCGTCGGAGCCGACAGGCAGGTAGCAGACGAGGACGTCGACCTGCTTGTCCTTGAGGATCTGGACGACGTCGACCGGCTCCTCGGTGGACTCCTCGATGGTCTCGCGGTAGTACTTGCCGAGACCGTCGAGGGTGTGGCCGCGCTGCACGGTCACGCCCGAGGACGGCACGTCGCAGATCTTGATGGTGTTGTTCTCGGAGGCGCCGATGGCGTCCGCGAGGTCGAGACCGACCTTCTTCGCGTCGACATCGAACGCGGCGACGAACTCCACGTCACGGACGTGGTACTCGCCGAACTGTACGTGCATCAGGCCCGGCACCTTGGACGCCGGGTTGGCGTCCTTGTAGTACTCGACGCCCTGCACCAGCGACGCGGCGCAGTTGCCCACGCCGACGACGGCTACGCGAACCGAACCCATTCCGGTTGCTCCCTGTGTGTACTCGGTGAGGCCCTGACGGGCGTCACGTGGCGGTGTCGTCGGGCGAATCCGGCCGGGAGATGTCCCCGGTCCGGGGCAGGCCGCCCGGCGCTCCAGTGATGTCTTGTATGTCCTGGTGAGCGGAGCCCGTGGTGGGGGGGCGGCGGGGGTGGCGGGCGGCCCGCGCGCGCGCGGGTATCGGGGTGGGGCGCCGCCCATCGGGGGCCACGGGGTGGCGACCCG
>NZ_JBHYUG010000018.1:39366-88967 GCF_042749375.1 Streptomyces sp. NPDC059477
CGCGGCGGGGGGGCTCCCCCGGGGCGGGGCCCGCCCGCCGGGGTCCACTTTTTTTTTTGTTGGTCGGGGGCGGCGGGCGCGGGTGGCGCCGCGACCCCCCCCCCCCCCCCCGGCCCGCTCGCTCTCGATGAGCTCGTTCAGCCAGCGCACTTCGCGCTCCACGGATTCCATCCCGTGGCGCTGGAGCTCAAGCGTGTAGTCGTCGAGGCGCTCCCGGGTGCGGGCCAGCGAGGCGCCCATCTTCTCCAGGCGCTCCTCCAGCCGGCTGCGGCGGCCCTCCAGCACGCGCATCCGGACATCGCGCGAGGTCTGCCCGAAGAAGGCGAACCGGGCGGCGAAGGTCTCGTCCTCGTACGCGTCGGGGCCGGTCTGCGAGAGCAGCTGTTCGAAGTGTTCCTTACCGTCCGCGGTCAGCCGGTAGACGATCTTGGCACGGCGGCCGGAGAGGGGGGCGGCGAGGGCGTCCTCGGTGCTGTTGCCCGGTTCCTCGATCAACCAGCCGTTGGTGACCAGCGTCTTGAGGCAGGGGTACAGCGTGCCGTAGCTGAACGCCCGGAACACTCCCAGTGATGTGTTGAGTCGTTTGCGCAGCTCATAGCCGTGCATCGGGGATTCGCGGAGCAGGCCGAGGACGGCGAACTCAAGGATCCCTGAGCGCCGGCTCATGTCGCCTCCTCTCTGCCGCGGCCCGTCGGACGGGCGCCGTGACGGTCTTTATGTCGCGCTGATGTATCGACTCGATACATCTAGACGATAGAACGGCCTTCCGGGTGGGACAAGAGGGAGAACGGTGAACGGCGTCACATCACTGATTCGTAGGAAGCAAGTTGCCTGTTTTGGGGTGAACTTCGGGGCTAGGCGGGTTTTGACGGTGCGTAGTCTGTGCGCCATGCGAACCACCGGGAACCACGTGGCGCGTGAGGACGTCATGGTCCTCGGTGCAGTACGGGTGAATGCGGAACAGACCACATCCGTACTTCGGGGGGACCGGAAACCAGCCGCTGTTTCCAGGCGCGCACGGATGCGCCTGCCCGAGGAGTAACCGTTCGATGAGCGAGCACCGTCGCAAACCGCCGCCGCCGCAGGGAGACGGACGTGCCGCGGCCCGACGTGGCCCGGCCGCCTCTTCCTCCGGCCGCAGTGCGGCACCGCGAGGCGCCACCGGGTCTCCCTCCGACGCCTATGGCTCGGATGACGGGTCGGGAGGCGAGGAGCGGCCGTACGGCGGCCGTGCCGAGGCCCGCCGCGCGGCGCAGAGAGGCGCAGGAGGCCGCCGCAGGGCGGCGGAACCGGGCCGGGGAGGCCGGCGCGCGGGTGCCACCGGGCCCGGCCGGGGCAGAGCGCGCGGAGGCGCGCCCGGAAAGAAGCGGATCATCGACTATCCGCGCGTGGACCGGGACGGCTGGCACCGCTGGGTGCCGTCGTGGAGGCTCATGTCCGGGCTGTGCCTGGCCTTCTTCGGCAGCATGGTGGCCGTGGCCGGTGTCGGCTACGCGCTGGTGAGCGTGCCGGACGTGGCGCTGACGGCCACCGCGCAGAACAACGTCTACTACTGGAGCGACGGCACCGAGATGGTGTCCACCGGTGGTGAGACCAACCGGCAGATCATCAACCTCTCGCAGATCCCCAAGGAAATGCAGAACGCGGTGATCTCGCAGGAGAACAAGACGTTCGAGACGGACAGCGGCGTCGACCCGATGGGCATCGCCCGTGCCGTGTACAACATGGCCCAGGGCCAGGACACCCAGGGTGGCTCCACGATCACCCAGCAGTACGTGAAGAACGCGATGCTGGACGATCAGTCGCAGACCCTCACCCGCAAGTTCAAGGAGCTGTTCGTCTCCATCAAGGTAGGCACCTCCGTCCCCAAGGACGAGATCATGGAGGGCTACCTGAACTCCGCGTACTACGGCCGCAACGCCTACGGCATCCAGGCCGCCGCGCGCGCGTACTTCAACAAGGACGCCATCGACCTGAACGCGGGCGAATGCGCCTTCCTGGCGGCGACGCTCAAGGGCGCCACCTACTACGACCCGGCAGGCTCGACCGCCATCGACCCCGCTGCCACGCCGGAGGAGAACAGCAGGCGGGCGCTGCTCCAGATGCAGGACACGCTGAACAAGATGGTCGAGTACGGCCACCTCAGCGCCGAGGAGCGGGCGAAGTTCACCGAGCTTCCCGAGGTCCAGAACCCGCGCTCCAACACCGCCCTGAGCGGTCAGATCGGCTACCTCGTCGACCTCGCCAACGGCTATCTGGTCAACAACGAGGAGAAGACCAACGTCTCCGAGCAGCGGCTGCGCGAGGGCGGCCTCTCCATCCACACGACCTTCGACAAGAAGAAGGTCGAGCAGTTGGAGAAGGCGGTCGAGGGCGTCCAGGAGGCGAACATCGACCCGGAGAAGCGCCCGGACACGGACACCCACGTCCAGTTCGGCGGTGCCTCGATAGACCCGGCGTCCGGCGCCATCGTCGCCATCTACGGCGGTGCGGACGCCACCGAGCACTTCACCAACAACGCCGACCAGACCGGCGCCCAGGTCGGCTCGACCTTCAAGCCGTTCGTCCTGGCCGCCGCGATGAACTGGGGTGTCAGAGACCCGGAGCTGGGCCCGGTGCAGGCCCAGGAAGAACGCACCCAGGCCTCCCCGGAGAGCCTGTACAGCGGCGAGAACAAGCTGAAGATCAACAACTACGACGGCTCGGTCTGGCACGACGAGGACGGGAAGGAATGGCTCCAGGTCAACGACGGTGACGACACGTACGGCGAGGAGCCGGACTTCGCCATCGACCTCCGTACGGCCATGCAGCACTCGGTGAACTCCGCCTATGTGCAGCTCGGCATGGACGTCGGCCTGGACAAGGTGGAGGAGGCGGCCATCGACGCCGGTCTGCTGGAGGACAGCCTGACCGGTATCGACTTCCCGTCCTTCTCCCTCGGTATCTCCGACCCCAGCGCGATCCGCATGGCGGGCTCGTACGCCACCTTCGCCGAGAGCGGCGAGCAGAACGACCCGTTCTCGGTCACCAAGGTCACCAGCAAGGACGGCGAGGTCTTCAAGCACGCGGGGACGCCCAAGCAGGCCTTCAGCTCGAAGGTCGCCGACAACGTCACCGACGTGCTGAAGACCGTGGTCGAGGACGGTACCGGCACCAACGCCCAGTTGGAGGGCCGGGAGGTGGCCGGCAAGACCGGCACCACGGACGACAACCTGTCGGCGTGGTTCGTCGGCTACACCCCGCAGCTGTCGACCGCGATCAGCATGTTCCGGTACCCGGACGACGAGACCGTGAAGAACCGTACGTTCCTGCCGATGTACGGGACCGGTGACCAGGACTCCATCCACGGTGCCTCGTTCCCGTCGGAGATCTGGCACGACTACATGGACGAGGCGCTGAAGGGCACCAAGGCGGAGAAGTTCCCGGAGCCCGAGCCCATCGGGGAGATCGTCAACGACAAACCGTCACCGACTCCGACGCCGACTCCCTCGGCCACTGAGACCGAGGAGGAAGAGGAGAGCCCGACCCCGACGCCTCCCCCCTCCACGACGCCGACGACTCCGTCACCGCCCGCGCCGAGCAGTACCTGCACCGACTTCTTCGGCTGCGAGGAGGACGGCGGTACCGACAACGGCGGCACGGACACCGGCGGCACTGATACCGGCGGCATCGACGGTGGGGTGACCGACTCACCGGACCCGTCGGAAACCACCGGAGAAACCGGCGGGAACAACGGAAACAGCAATGGCAACGGAAGCCTCTTCGGAGGCGGGAACGGGTCAGGGACCGGCTAGCCGGTTTCGCCCATCGCGGATGTTTCACGTGAAACACACCCGACGTTTCACGTGAAACAGGGTCCGCCGCAGGCAGCAGGGCCGTCGCATCGACCGGATGCGGCGGCCCTCGCCGTTTCCCCAGCGCCGTACGGCAGGATGTCCCCCATGCCCAGTGCAGAATCGACGCAAACGAGCGCGCGCGAGCCGGACACCGTGCGGCCCACGACCACGGACGAGGTCGCCGCGAGCGGCAGCGAGCTGATCGGGGGCCCCATCGGACGGCGCGCCCTGCTCGGGACGTCCTGGTGGACCCCGGTACGAGTCATCGTGCTCGTGGCGATCGGGATGTTCGCCCTCGGCCTGGTCCAGAAGGCGCCCTGCTACGACGGGGCCTGGTTCTTCGGCGCCAGTTCGCAGTACACGCACGCCTGCTATTCCGACATCCCGCACCTCTACCAGGGGCGCGGATTCGCGGACGGGCTGGTGCCGTACTTCGACCGGCTGCCCGGCGACATGGAGTACCTGGAGTACCCGGTGCTGACCGGTGTCTTCATGGAGGCGGCCTCCTGGCTCACCACGGGCAGCGGCACCATCCAGCACCAGGAGCAGTGGTACTGGATGGTCAACGCCGGGATGCTGATGGTGTGCGCGGCCGTCATCGCCGTGTGTGTCACCCGCACCCACGCCCGGCGCCCCTGGGACGGTCTGCTGGTCGCCCTGGCGCCCGCGCTGGCGCTGACCGCCACCATCAACTGGGACCTGCTCGCGGTCGCCCTGACGGCCGCGGCGATGCTGATGTGGTCACGGGGCCGTTCGCTGGCCTTCGGAGTGCTCCTGGGGCTCGCCACGGCCGCGAAGCTCTATCCGTTCCTGCTGCTCGGGCCGCTGCTCGTGCTGTGCTGGCGGGCGGGTAAATGGCGTGACTTCGGCAAGGCCCTGGCGGGCGCGGCCGTCGCCTGGGCCGTGGTGAATCTGCCGGTGATGCTGTTCGCCTTCGACGGCTGGTCGAAGTTCTACACCTTCAGCCAGGAGCGCGGCGTCGACTTCGGCTCGTTCTGGCTGATCCTCGCCCAGAACTCCAGCGACCCGCTGAGCACCGAGACCGTCAACACCCTGGCCACCCTGCTGATGCTGCTGAGCTGCGCGGGCGTCGCGGCCCTCACCCTGACCGCGCCGCGCCGGCCTCGCTTCGCCCAGCTGGCGTTCCTGATCGTCGCCGCGTTCATCCTGACCAACAAGGTCTACTCACCGCAGTACGTGCTGTGGCTGATCCCGCTGGCCGTGCTGGCCCGGCCCAAGTGGCGGGACTTCCTGATCTGGCAGGCGTGCGAGGTGGCGTACTTCCTCGGCATCTGGATGTACCTCGCCTACACGACCAGCGGAGACGCCCACAAGGGCCTGCCGACCGACGGCTACCACTGGGCGATCGGCGTGCATCTGATCGGGACGCTCTACCTGTGCGTGATGGTCGTACGCGACATCCTGATGCCCGAGCGGGACGTGGTCCGGCTGGCGGGCGACGACGACCCCTCCGGCGGGGTGCTCGACCGCGCGCGGGACGTCTTCACGATCGGCCCGGCGGCGCGGGCGTCACGGCACGCCGATGCCGAGGAGTACGGCGGCGGGCCGCAGGTGAAGTGGGGAAGCCCGAGCAGGGGCGACGGCGGAGGTGGCCCGGACCGCGGGGACGGCTGGGACGACCTGGACGGTCAGGACAGCGGGGACCACGAGGAGGTCCGGGACAGCCGTTCGCCGTGAGCGAACGGGCGGGGCGTCCAGGAGAGGGCGCCCCTCGGCAGGACACGGAGATCGGCATACGGGACGCGTCATACCGAGGGCCGTGCGCGGGTTCGCGTACGGCCCTCTTTGTCACCGCGTTCCACGTGGGCGTTTCCGTGTCGGCTCAGCGGTCCACGATGCGGTCGAACTGGGTGGTCGTGTGCCGGAGATGGGCTACCAGCTCGTCGCCGACCTTGGGCTCCGGGGCGTCCGACGGCACGAACAGGATCGACACCTGCATGTGCGGCGGCTCCGCGAACCAGCGCTGCTTCCCGCCCCAGACGAACGGCGAGAGGTTCCGGTTGACCGTGGCGAGTCCGGCCCGGGCGACGCCCTTGGCGCGCGGCATGACCCCGTGCAGCGCCTTGGGGGCCTCCAGACCCACCCCGTGGGACGTTCCGCCCGCCACGACGACCAGGTAGCCGTCGGAGGCCGTCTTCTGCTGCCGGTAGCCGAAGCGGTCGCCCTTGGCGACGCGGGTGACGTCCAGGACGGCGCCGCGGTACTCGGTGGCGTCGTGGTCGCCGAGCCACAGCCGGGTGCCGATCCGCGCCCGGAAACGGGTCTGCGGGAACTGCTGCCGGAGCCGGGTGAGTTCATCGGCCTTGAGATGGCTGACGAACATCGTGTGCAGCGGCAGCCGGGCCGCGCGCAGCCGGTCCATCCAGCCGATGACCTCCTCGACGGCGTCGGAGCCGTCGGTGCGGTCCAGCGGGAGATGGATGGCGAAGCCCTCCAGGCGGACGTTCTCTATGGCGGCGTGCAACTGCGCCAGGTCCTGCTCGCTGATGCCGTGCCGCTTCATCGAGGACATCACCTCGATGACCACCCGAGCGCCCACCAGGCCGTACACACCGTCGATCGAGGACACCGAGCGGATCACCCGGTCCGGCAGCGGCACGGGCTCCTCGCCGCGCCGGTACGGCGTCAGCACCAGCAGGTCACCGCCGAAGAAGTCCTTGATGCGCGCCGCTTCGTACGTGGTGCCGACGGCGAGGATGTCCGAGCCCAGCCGGGTGGCCTCCTCGGCGAGCCGTTCGTGCCCGAACCCATAGCCGTTGCCCTTGCAGACCGGGACGAGCCCCGGGAACTGCTCCGTCACGTGCTTGTGGTGCGCCCGCCAGCGCGCGGTGTCGACATACAGCGTGAGCGCCATGGCCGGACCTGGAACCTTTCTCCTGGCTGCGGTGTATCAGAGGTATGAACCTGCGGTGTGGCAGAGGTGTGAGTGCTATGGAAACAGATGCTCCGGACTCAGCGGCGCGACATGTAGATGTCGAGGGCCTTGTGGAGCAGCTTGTTCAGCGGGAAGTCCCACTCGCCGAGGTACTCGGCCGCCTGCCCGCCCGTGCCGACCTTGAACTGGATCAGGCCGAAGAGATGGTCGGACTCGTCGAGCGAGTCGGAGATGCCGCGCAGGTCGTAGACGGAGGCGCCGAGCGCGTAGGCGTCGCGCAGCATCCGCCACTGCATCGCGTTCGAGGGCCGGACCTCCCGGCCGATGTTGTCGGAGGCCCCGTAGGAGTACCAGACGTGGCCGCCGACGATCAGCATCGTCGCGGCGGAGAGGTTCACGCCGTTGTGGCGGGCGAAGTACAGCCGCATCCGGTTGGGGTCCTCGGAGTTGAGGGCCTTCCACATGCGCTCGAAGTACGACAGCGGGCGGGGCCGGAAGTGGTCGCGCACGGCCGTGATCTCGTACAGCCGCTGCCACTCCTGAAGGTCCTGGAAGCCGCCTTGGACGACCTCGACACCGGCCTTCTCGGCCTTCTTGATGTTGCGCCGCCACAATTGGTTGAAGTTCTTGTGCACCTCTTCCAGCGACCGGTTCGCCAGCGGCACCTGATAGACGTAGCGGGGCTGTACGTCGCCGAAGCCGGCCCCGCCGTCCTCGCCCTGCTGCCAGCCCATCCGGCGCAGCTTGTCGGCGACCTCGAAGGCGCGCGGCTCGATGAAGTCGGCCTCGGTGTCCCGCAGCCGCTTCACATCCGGGTCCTGGATGCCCCTCTTGATGGACGTGGCCTCCCAGCGTCGGATGATCACCGGTGGGCCCATCTTCACGGAGAAGGCGCCCTGCTGCTTCAGATGCGCCAGCATCGGCTGGATCCAGTCGTCCAGATTGGGCGCGAACCAGTTGATGACCGGGCCCTCGGGGAGATACGCGAGATACCGCTTGATCTTGGGAAGCTGCCGGTAGAGCACCAGACCCACGCCCACCAGTTCACCGCTGCGGTCGTCGATCCAGCCCAGGCTCTCCGCGCGCCACTCCGCCTTCACGTCCGCCCAGGCCGGGACCTGCATGTGACTCGCCGCCGGCAGACTCTGGATGTACGCCAGATGCTGCTCGCGGCTGATGGTCCTCAGGGTCAGGGTCATTCGGGGCGCTCCTCGGGCTGGTGTGTCCCCATGGGTACAGGGGCTCCGGCTCTCGCGCCGAAGCCTACTGCGCCCGGCCTTCAGCCCGACCGGGCGCACGGGACCTTCGCCCCTGCCCGAGGACTACGGGGGCGTGCGACGGCGTGTTGCGTATGCGTTCCGCGAGTTGTGCGGGTGCTGTGGGTGTCGTGGACGGGTCCGCTCGGGTCGGCGGGTCCGTCCGGGGTCATGGGGCCGTTCGGGTCGGCCGGTCCGGACGGGGGTGTGGGTCCGTTCGGGTCGGCGGGTCCGATCGGGGCTACGGGGCCGAGTGGAGCCACAGGGCCGAGTGGGTCGGCGGATCCGTTCGGGACTGGCCGGTCCGTTCGGGACCACGGTCCGTTCGGGTCAGAAGAGCCCGCCGAAGAGCCCGCCGTGCGCCATGCCGAGGAAGAAGCCGACGGCCGAGGCACCGAGACCCAGGATCAGCCCGAAGCGCTCACGTGTGGTCACCGAGACCCACTGTCCGTAGGCGCCGGTGAAGATCCCCACCAGGCCCGTCCAGGAGCTGAGCAGATGGAGGCTGTGGAACTGCGCCGTGACGAAGGCGATGATCCCGAGCGTCAGGGTCACCGCGAGCAGCGTGTCCTGGAGTGGGTGGGACTTGCCGTCCGAGGCCAAGAGAGATCCGGCGGTGTTGGGTCGCAATGCCTGTGCCATGGGGCACCTCCTGCGAGAGGGCGGCGCATCGTAGCGCCATACACACCCGTTGTGTACCGATTGTCAGCCCTCCCGGCCGGATTTCAACCGGACGCGGGTGTGCGGGTAGTCTGTACCGTCTGCACCGGTGTCTGCCCAGCCCGGGACCAGGGCATACCGCCCGGTCCGGAGCGGGAACGCCGCCGACGACCTCTGGATTGTCAGTGGCGCCCGATACCGTTGCCTACGCATCACAACCCTCCTGCCACGGAGCGACCGTGGCCGCTGAGTCCAAAGGAGGTGGGTTATACATGCGTCACTACGAGGTGATGGTCATCCTCGACCCCGAAATCGAGGAGCGCTCTGTCTCCCCGCTGATCGAGAACTTCCTCTCCGTCGTCCGTGACGGAGGCGGAAAGGTCGAAAAGATCGACACCTGGGGCCGTCGGCGTCTCTCGTACGAGATCAAGAAGAAGCCCGAGGGGATCTACTCGGTCATCGACCTCCAGGCCGAGCCTGCGGTCGTCAAGGAACTCGACCGCCAGATGAACCTGAACGAGTCGGTCCTCCGGACCAAGGTCCTCCGCCCCGAGACCCACTGAGCCTCAGCTCAGCGGAGACCGGGATTCGAGTAGCAAGCAGCCAGCAGCAAACCCGCCGAGAGGTTCACCCATGGCAGGCGAGACCGTCATCACGGTCATCGGCAATCTTGTCGACGACCCCGAGCTGCGCTTCACCCCGTCCGGTGCGGCCGTCGCGAAGTTCCGTGTCGCGTCCACTCCCCGCACCTTCGACCGTCAGACGAACGAGTGGAAGGACGGCGAGAGCCTGTTCCTGACCTGCTCGGTCTGGCGTCAGGCGGCGGAGAACGTCGCCGAATCGCTCCAGCGAGGCATGCGCGTCGTCGTGCAGGGCCGGCTGAAGCAGCGGTCCTACGAGGACCGTGAGGGTGTCAAGCGCACGGTCTACGAGCTGGACGTCGAGGAAGTCGGCCCCAGCCTGCGCAATGCCACGGCCAAGGTCACCAAGACCGCTGGACGTGGTGGTCAGGGTGGCGGGTTCGGCGGCGGTGGCGGTGGCGGCCAGCAGGGCGGCGGCTGGGGCGGCGGCTCCGGCGGCGGTCAGCAGCAGGGCGGCGGCGCTCCCGCGGACGACCCGTGGGCGACCGGCACTCCCGCCGGTGGCCAGCAGCAGGGCGGCGGCGGTGGCTGGGGCGGTGGCTCCAGCTCCGGCGGCGGCGGTGGCGGCGGCTACTCGGACGAGCCCCCCTTCTAGTCCCTCGGGCCTTGTGCCCGTGGTCGAAGGCGGGTCGTACCCCACACTTCTTGATCACACAGGAGAAACACCATGGCGAAGCCGCCTGTGCGCAAGCCGAAGAAAAAGGTCTGCGCTTTCTGCAAGGACAAGGTCACGTACGTGGACTACAAGGACACGAACATGCTGCGGAAGTTCATTTCCGACCGCGGCAAGATCCGTGCCCGCCGCGTGACCGGCAACTGCACGCAGCACCAGCGTGACGTCGCCACGGCTGTGAAGAACAGCCGTGAGATGGCGCTGCTGCCCTACACCTCCACCGCGCGCTAAGGGAAGGGTGACCGAATCATGAAGATCATCCTCACCCACGAGGTCACCGGCCTCGGTGCCGCGGGCGACGTCGTCGACGTCAAGGACGGTTACGCTCGCAACTACCTGATCCCGCGGAAGTTCGCTATCCGCTGGACCAAGGGTGGCGAGAAGGACGTGGCGCAGATCCGCCGCGCTCGCAAGATCCACGAGATCCAGACCATCGACCAGGCCAACACCGTGAAGGCCCAGCTTGAGGGCGTCAAGGTCCGTCTGGCTGTCCGCTCCGGCGACGCCGGTCGTCTCTTCGGTTCCGTCACCCCGGCCGACATCGCCTCGGCGATCAAGGCCGCCGGTGGTCCCGAGGTCGACAAGCGCCGCATCGAGCTGGGCTCCCCGATCAAGACCCTGGGCGCCCACGAGACGTCCGTGCGTCTGCACCCCGAGGTGGCCGCGAAGGTCAACATCGAGGTCATCGCCGCGTGACGCTGCGTCTGGTTTGAGCAGTTGAAGAGAGGGGGGGGGGGGCGGCGGGGGGGGGGGGCGCGGACGCCGGCGAGAGCGGGCGGGAGGGGGGCGGGTGGGGTGGTGTGTGTGTTGGTGCCGCCCGCGCCCCGCCCCCCCCCCCCCGCGCCCCCCCCCCCTCTCCATTTCCCGTGACCGGGGGCGCTTTCGCATGTCTGGGTGAGTGCGGGTGGAGGTTTCCCGGGCGCGCTGGGGTGTGCTGGGTGATGTTTCACGTGAAACAGGACGATCTTTCACGATGTTTCACGTGAAACGGCGCTGTGCAAGGGAACTGGCGGTCGTACGGGTCAGCGTGTGGCGCCCGTGACGATCCAGCGGCCGGAGCGGGTGCGCCACCACAGGGTGAGCAGCCGCATGGTCATCATCAGCGTCATGGCTCCCCAGATCGCGGTCAGTTCGCCGCCGAGGGTCGGGATCAGCAGAGCCACCGGAGCGAAGACCGCCAGGGTGAGGATCATGGCCCAGGCGAGGTACCGTCCGTCGCCCGCGCCCATCAGAACGCCGTCCAGGACGAAGACCACACCGCAGATGGGCTGCGAGAGGGCGACGACGATCAGTGCGGGCAGGGCCGCGTCCGTCACCGCGGTGTCGCTGGTGAACAGGGGCAGGAGGACCGGGCGGGCGACGATCACCGCGAGCCCCAGAGCGATGCCCACGGCGATACCCCACTCGACCATGCGACGGCAGGCCTGTCGGGCGCCTTCGATGTCTCCGGCGCCGAGATAGCGCCCGATGATCGCCTGTCCGGCTATGGCGATGGCGTCGAGGGCGAAGGCGAGCAGGCTCCACAACGACAGGATGATCTGGTGCGCGGCGATGTCGGCGTCTCCGAGACCGGCCGCGACGGCGGTGGCGATCATCAGGATCGCCCGGAGGGAGAGCGTACGGACGAGGAGCGGTACGCCGGCCTGCGCAGAGGTTCTTATGCCGGCGAGGTCGGGACGTAGAGAGGCGCCGTGGCGACGGGCTCCCCTGATCACGACGAACAGATAGGCGGCGGCCATGCCGTACTGGGCGATGACGGTGCCCCAGGCGGATCCGGCGATGCCGAGTCCGGCGCCGTAGACCAGGACGACATTGAGGATGCCGTTGGCGACGAAGCCGGCGATGGCGACGTACAGCGGTGTCCTGGTGTCCTGGAGCCCGCGCAGGACACCGGTCGCGGCGAAGACGACGAGCATCGCGGGGATGCCCAGCGCCGAGATGCGCAGATAGGTGGTGGCGTAGGGGGCCGCTGTGTCGGAGGTGCCGAAGAGGTCGACGAGGCCCGGGGCGGTGGGCAGGACGACGGCTATCACCACGGTGCCGAGCAGCAGGGCCAGCCAGATGCCGTCCATGCCCTGGCGGATGGCGGCCTGGAGGTCCCCGGCGCCGACACGGCGGGCGACGGCCGCGGTGGTGGCGTAGGCGAGGAAGACGAAGACGCTCACGGCGGTCAGCAGCAGGGCGGAGGCGACGCCGAGTCCGGCGAGTTGGGCGGTGCCGAGATGGCCCACGATCGCGCTGTCCGCCATGACGAAGAGGGGCTCGGCGACGAGTGCGCCGAAAGCCGGGACGGCCAGTGCGACGATCTCGCGATCGTGCTGTCGCCGGACAGCCTTGGGTGCCGCGGGGGCCTGTGTCATGAGCACAAATGTAATCGTCCACAGGTAAGAGATGCAATGCGCAAGTGACCCTTACTTATGGTTGCGGTGTGTGTGCTCCTCCGTACGGCTTGAAGTGATCTTGGGCCGACTGGGAAAGTTTTTCTTCTGCACAGCCAGTGGATGGTGAAGGTGCAGGTCAGAGGTGTTCTGTCGAACATCGGCCGAGCTTGTTCACAGCACTGTCCACCGGGTCGTGCACAGGTTTCGGGGGGTTCTCCACAGCATCCGGGCCGTCGTCCACATGGCCTGTGGATAACCAGATTGGCTGACGGTGCCCAGGGGCCTAACGTGGACCCTCGCCCACTCCCTCCGACGGCTGATGAACCGTCATAAAACCGACGCGCCACAACCGGAGCCGGGCCTCTTATTTGTCAGTGCCGTGCCGTAGAAATGAGGGGCACGGCGAGGTCCGCTGGGCGGACGGGAGGAGGTGGCTCGGTGAGCATTTCCGAGCCCTTGGACGACCCGTGGGCCGACAGCGGTCCGGGTGATCGTCTGCCCTCCCGACGGCGCGGCGATGGCACGCGCGGGCGCGACGAGCAGCACGACCGGGGGTCCGAGAGCACGGAGTGGGAGGGGGGCGGGCCGTCCTTCGAGCGGGTCCCGCCGCAGGACCTCAACGCCGAGCAGTCCGTCCTCGGCGGCATGCTGCTCTCCAAGGACGCCATCGCCGACGTCGTGGAGATCCTCAAGGGCCACGACTTCTACAAACCGGCGCACGAGACGATCTACCAGGCGATCCTCGACATCTACGCCAAGGGCGAGCCGGCCGACCCGATCACGATCGCCGCGGAGCTGACCAAGCGCGGCGAGATCAACAAGGTGGGCGGGGCGTCGTATCTGCACACCCTGGTGCAGACGGTGCCGACGGCGGCGAACGCCGAGTACTACGCGGAGATCGTGCACGAGCGGGCGGTCCTGCGCCGCCTGGTGGAGGCCGGCACCCGCATCACGCAGATGGGATACGCGGCCGACGACGACGTCGACGAGATCGTCAACCGCGCCCAGGCGGAGATCTACGCCGTCACCGAACAGCGCACCAGCGAGGACTATCTGCCGCTCGGCGACATCATGGAAGGCGCGCTGGACGAGATCGAGGCGATCGGGTCGCGCACGGGCGAGATGACCGGCGTACCGACCGGCTTCACGGACTTCGACTCGCTGACCAATGGCCTGCACCCGGGCCAGATGATCGTGATCGCGGCCCGTCCCGCCATGGGCAAGTCGACGCTCGCGCTGGACTTCGCCCGCGCGGCGTCGATCAAGAACAATCTGCCGAGCGTGATCTTCTCCCTGGAAATGGGCCGCAACGAGATCGCGATGCGTCTGTTGTCGGCGGAGGCCCGGGTCGCTCTGCACCACATGCGCTCGGGCACGATGACGGACGAGGACTGGACCCGGCTGGCCCGCCGGATGCCGGATGTCTCGGCGGCCCCGCTCTACATCGACGACTCCCCGAACCTGTCGATGATGGAGATCCGCGCCAAGTGCCGCCGCCTGAAACAGCGCAACGACCTCCGGCTGGTCGTCATCGACTACCTCCAGCTGATGCAGTCCGGCGGCTCCAAGCGCGCCGAGAGCCGCCAGCAGGAGGTGTCGGACATGTCCCGTAACCTCAAGCTTCTCGCCAAGGAGCTGGAGGTCCCGGTCATCGCCCTCTCCCAGCTCAACCGTGGCCCCGAACAACGCACCGACAAAAAGCCGATGGTCTCCGACCTGCGCGAATCCGGCTCGATCGAGCAGGACGCGGACATGGTCATCCTCCTCCACCGCGAGGACGCCTACGAGAAGGAATCCCCCCGAGCGGGCGAGGCCGACCTGATCGTGGCCAAGCACCGTAACGGGCCCACGGCGACGATCACGGTTGCCTTTCAGGGGCACTATTCGCGGTTTGTGGATATGGCGCAGACCTGATTCAGTGCCCGGGCAATGGGCCGAGCGGTCCCCCTGACGGGATTGCCCCCGATCAGCGGCAGGCCAAGAAGACGGCCGAGGAAGTCGCAGGTCCACGAGATGATCGGGTCATGACTGAGATCGTCTTGATGTCCGACCCCAAGGTCGCCGCCGTGCCGGTGGAGGAGTGCGGGGAACGGCTCGTGGATGTGCGCCGGGACAGCCCTCTGCTGGTGGACGGGCGGAAATGGCAGGACTCCGCCGGCGCCTTCGCCCATCTGCGAGAGGGTGTGCTCGGTCGACTTCTCGAAGCGCAGGCGCTGTTGCCCGGCGGGATGCGGCTGCTGTTCGTCGAGGGGTATCGCCCGCCGTCCCTCCAGCGTCACTACTTCGAGAAGTACACGGCCCAACTGCGTACCGAACACCCGGAATGGGACGCTGCGTACGTCCGTACGGCGGCCAGTCGCTATGTCTCTCCGCCCGAGATCGCGCCGCACGGCGCTGGGGCGGCTGTCGATCTGACGCTCGCCGATGACGAGGGGCGTGAACTCGACATGGGCACTCGTATGAACGCGACTCCGGAGGACAGCGCGGGCGCCTGCTACACATGGGCCGACAACATCACTGAGGACGCGCGTTCCCGGCGGGGCGTCCTGGGCACGGCACTTACCGCCGTCGGCCTGGTCAACTACCCCACGGAGTGGTGGCACTGGTCGTACGGTGATCGATATTGGGCCTTGGAGACTGGGGCGGCCGTTGCTCTCTACGGGCCCACTGAGCTGGACCGGGCGCAGAAGGTGCGGTAGCGGTCGAGGGCTTCCCTGGCGTCCGGGACGAACTCGCGATCCTGGGCGAGAGCGTGGACCTCCGGTTCCGTCAGCCACGCGTGCCACGTGATCTCGGCGGGGTCCGGGCGTATCGGCCCCGTGACGACGACCTCGTGCAGGGCGAGCCAGTACGGGCTGATGGCACCCTCGCACCGGAACTTGAGTACGAAACGCGGGTGGGCCCGGACGCCGATCTCCTCCGTCAGTTCCCGTGCGGCGGCGGCCTCGTACGATTCGGCGACGTTGACCGCGCCTCCGAGCATCCAGTTGAAGTGGCCCGGGAACAGGCTCGCGTCCTCCGGGCGGCGGTGGACGAGGACGCGGCCGGCCGGGTCGCGGCACACGACCGTCGCGATGCGGTGAAGCCATTTCCGGCGGATGGCCTCCGACCGGTTCACGACGGACAGGATCTCGTCCTGTTCATCCACCCGTTCGACCTGCTCGTTCAGTTTGCTCAGTTCGTTCAGTTCACCCGGTTCGGTCATGGGGACACGGTGGCACAGGGGGTGTGCGAGGCGAGGTGTTCCTTCGAACGGAAGGCTTTCCGTGCCTCTCACAAGGCAAAATATGCTCGACGTTCGGCGTCTCAGCAGGTGGACTGGGAGTATGACGACTCCTCACGAAGAACTGCTTCCCCAGACGCGCCGTGCGTTGCTGCACCGGATCGCCGTCGGACAGGCCGAAGGGCGGGCGCCCTCGCTGGTGGCGGCCGTGGTGCGGGGCGGGCGGACGGTGTGGACCGGGGCACGGGGTTCCGTGGACGGGGCGGTGCCGGACGAGAACGTGCAGTTCAGAATCGGGTCCATTTCCAAGACCTTCACCGCCGTGCTGGTACTGCGGCTGCGGGACGAAGGGCTGGTCGATCTCGGGGATCCGGTGGAGAAGCATCTCCCGGGCACCGGGCTCGGGGAGGTCACCGTCGCCCAGCTCCTCGCCCACACCAGCGGACTGGCGGCGGAGTCGCCGGCGCCCTGGTGGGAGCGCACCTCGGGGTCCCTGCGCCCGGAGCTGAGCGACGTACTGGGTGAGCAGCCCTTCCTGCATCCCGTCGGGCGCCGATTCCACTACTCCAACCCCGGCTACAGCGTCCTCGGGGCCCTCGTCGAGAAGCTGCGCGGTGCGCCCTGGGAAGAGGTGCTGAAGCGGGAGGTGCTGGAGCCGCTCGGGCTCGACCGCACGAGCGGGCTGCCGCAGGCGCCGCACGCGGGCGGCTGGGCGGTGCATCCCTGGGCCGACGTGCTGCTCCCCGAACCCGCTGAGGACCTCGGCGTCATGGCCTCCGCCGGGCAACTGTGGTCCACCGCAGCCGATCTGGCCCGCTTCGCCGTCTTCCTGACGCGGGGCGACGAGCGCGTGCTGAGCGCCGAGACCGTACGGGAGATGCGCGTCCCCGCCACGCCCGGCGAGGCCGCCGACATCGTCGACGGGTCCAGCTACGGCCTCGGCCTTCAGCTCCAGCGCCACGACGGACGGCTGCTCGTCGGCCACTCGGGCTCGCTGCCGGGTTTCCTGGCGAACCTCAGCATCAGCGTCGAGGACGATGTCGCCGCCGTCGCGCTGACCAACTGCACCTCCGGCCCGATGCCTTCCCTGATCGGCGCCGATCTGGTCCGTATCGTCGCTGAGGCCGAGCCCCGGATCCCCGAGCCGTGGCGTCCGCTGCGGGAGGCCGATCCGGCGCTGCTGGAGCTGGTCGGCCCGTGGTACTGGGGGACGAACGGCTTCGCCCTGCGGCTGTCCGCCGACGGGTCGATCTCCCTCGGGCCGCTCACCGGCAACGGCCGACGCTCGCGCTTCCGCCCCGACGGCGACGGCACCTGGACCGGGTTGGAGGGCTACTACGCCGGAGAGCTGCTGAAGGCCGTACGACGGCCCGACGGCTCCGTGAGCCACCTGGACCTCGGGTCGTTCGTCTTCACCCGGCAGCCGTACGACGAGACGGCTCCCGTGCCTGGTGGCGTGGACCCGGAAGGGTGGCGGGGGATCGGCCAGGGCGGGCTCTGAAGGCCCTGAGACCCTGAGGGTCCTGAAGGCCCTGGATGCTCTGGAGGGTCCTCCCGTTAACTGGGCTCTCAGTAGCTGGTGGAGGTTGGAGGCGGGCTTCGTAGGCTGCTGCTGAGTGGCGGCCCGGGTGCGGAGCCCGGGGCACGGGCCCGGTGGGGTGTTTCACGTGAAACACCCCACCCCGTCGGCCAACAGGACACCGGCCGCCCGCCGCCCGCCGCACTCCGCCAAGCCGATCCCGTACCGGTCCCACTCAGAGCTGGAGCTTGAATCCCACATGGGACGCCGCGAAACCCAGCCGTTCATAGAAGCGGTGCGCGTCCTTGCGGCTCACGTCCGACGTCAGTTGCACCAGCCGGCAGCCCTGCCGCCGCGACTCGTCCACCGCCCACTCGATGAACCGCGTGCCGAGCCCGTCGCCGCGTTCGTCGGCGTGGATGCGTACGGACTCGATGATCGAGCGTGTGGAACCCTCCCGTGAGAGTCCGGGGACGATCGTGAGCTGAAGGGTCCCGATCACCCGCCCGTCACGGATGGCGACGACCAATTGCTGGTTCGGGTCGGCGTTGATGCGCTCGAACGCCGCCAGATACGGGGTCATGTCCTCCGGTGACTCACGCTGGGCGCCCAGCGGGTCGTCCGCGAGCATGCCGACGATCGCGGGGACGTCCTCGCTCGTGGCGCGGCGTATCTCAAGATCTCCCATGTCGGCCCCCTACGCGGCCCGTGCGGGCACCTTCAGTGTCTCCACCACCCGCACCAGCGGTGCCAGCTCCGGATTCCGGGCCGCCTGGTCCAGCGCCTCGCGGAGCGCCGTGTCGTTCGTCGGCCGCGCTTCCGCCAGCAGCTTCAGGCCCGCCTCGGTGACGTTGGTGTAGATGCCCCGGCGGTCGGTCGGGCAGAGATAGCGCGCCAGCAGGCCCCGGTCCTCCAGCCGGCTGACCAGCCGAGTGGTGGCGCTCTGGCTCAGCACGACCGCGTCGGCGACCTGCTTCATCTGGAGGTGGCCTTCGTCGCCGTCGTGCTGCCTGCTGAGCACGTCCAGGAGGGAGTACTCGCGCACGCTCAGGTCGTGACCGGCCTGGAGAGCGCGCTCGATGTGGGCCTCGATCCTCCCGTGCAGCAGGGAGAGGGCGCACCAGCCCTGGGCGAGGGCGGTGAGCGCGGGGTCCGTCGCTGTCATGGGTGTTTCCTCCGTCCCGGAGCCACTGACGACCAGGATAGAGCAGGGCTGCAATATCCCGCTCTTGCAAGTATGCGGCGTGTGCAATTAATGTGAACGCAGGCAAAGAGCATCTGCAATCGTCTGGGAAGGTCTCTCACCCCATGCCTCTCGCGCTCCTGGCCCTCGCGATCGGGGCCTTCGGAATCGGCACGACCGAGTTCGTGATCATGGGCTTGCTGCCCGAGGTCGCCGGTGACTTCGGGGTGTCCATCCCCACGGCCGGCTTCCTGGTGACCGGCTACGCCCTCGGTGTGGTGGCCGGCGCCCCGCTGATGACGGTCCTCGGCACCAAGATCTCCCGCAAGCGGATGCTGATGCTGCTGATGGGACTGTTCATCGTCGGCAATCTGCTCTCCGCCGTGGCCCCCGCCTTCGGTGTCATGCTGGCCGGCCGGGTGGTCGCCTCGCTCGCCCACGGCGCCTTCTTCGGCATCGGCTCGGTCGTCGCGGCCGAACTGGTCGCCCCGACCAAGAAGGCCGGCGCCATCGCGATGATGTTCACCGGCCTCACGGTCGCCAACGTCGTCGGGGTGCCGCTGGGCACCCTCATCGGCCAGTCCGTGGGCTGGCGGGTCACCTTCGGCATCGTCGCCGTGCTCGGCGTGGTCGGTCTGGCCGGTATCGCCAGGCTCGTTCCCGACACACCGAGGCCGGAAGGCGTGCGTCTGCGGCACGAACTGGCCGCGTTCAAGAACGTCCAGGTGCTGCTCGCCATGGCGATGACGGTCCTCGGCTTCGGCGGCGTCTTCGCGGCCATCACCTACATCGCGCCGATGATGACGAACGTCGCGGGCTTCGCCGACGGCTCCGTCACTTGGCTGCTGGTCCTCTTCGGCCTCGGTATGGTCGGCGGCAACCTCATGGGCGGACGCTTCGCCGACCGAGCCCTGATGCCCATGCTGTACGTCTCGCTGGGCGCCCTCGCCGTCGTCCTCGCGCTCTTCACGCTCACCGCGCACGACAAGGTGCTCTCGGCGGTCTCCGTCTTCCTGATCGGCGGCCTCGGCTTCGCCACCGTCCCGCCGCTCCAGAAGCGCGTCCTCGACCAGGCGCACGGCGCCCCGACACTCGCCTCGGCCGTGAACATCGGCGCGTTCAACCTGGGCAACGCCCTCGCCGCCTGGCTCGGCGGGATGGTCATCTCCGCCGGCCTCGGCTACACCGCCCCGAACTGGGTCGGCGGGCTGCTCGCCGCGGCGGCGCTGGTCCTGGCCGTGGTCTCGGCCGCGCTGGAACGCCGTACGGGGCCGCCCGGCGCGGTGGTCGCCGGATCAGGCGGCGCATCGGTCGCATCGGTCACTGTGGGCTCCGGTGGCGGTGCCGTGGCCGGTGAGCGGGGCGTTGGCGCGGCCCACCGCTGACTTTCGCCGGTCCCGCCGGTCCAGCCGCTGGGAGCGCCGACGGCCCTGCGGCTGGCGCCAGTGGTCCCGGACCTGGACCCGAATCAGTGGATCCGTGTCAGTGGCCCCGAATCAGTGGACACGCATCAGCACGCCCGCCGCTCCCGGAATCCGTACCGGCGTGCCCGCCAGTCCCTGTATTCGTAACGGGCGCCCGCGTAAGGAACTCACCTCACCCCGCTGCGATCGTCAGCGGAGCGAACCGCCGGCTCCAGTCGCCGGGCAACTCGCCGATCCCGTACGTCATCACTGTGTTGAAGGAAGCGGACGCCAGCCCGCGCTCCTGCGCCCAGGCCAGCAGCTCGGTGTGGCGTACGTCGATGTCGGTGCGCAGCGGGCGTTCGGAGTGGGCGGCGACGGAGGTGATGAGAGCCTTCGCCGTCTCCGTGTCGCGGGCGATCAGCGGGCCGACGACCTGGGTGTCCATGTTCGGCCAGGCAGCCGCGTAGCCGGTGATCCGGCCGTTCTCCTCGGCCACCCGCAACTGGTCGGCGAAGGCGGGGAGCCGGGTGATGAGGTGCGTGCGGTCGCTGCCGAACACCGCGCCGTCCAGGCGGAGCAGCGCGGAGATGTCCTCTGCGGTGGCGGCCCGGGTGGCGACCTGGGGCGTCGTCCCGCCGGGGGTGAATCGCCCGCGCAGCATCTCGGCGCGGCCGGTGGCCTTGAAGCCGAGTTCCTCGTAGAGCGGGCGCCCGTTCGGGGTCGCGTGCAGGGTCAGCGGGGTGGTGCCCATCTCGGCGACGACGTGGCGCATCAACCGGCGTCCGACGCCCTGCCGGGCATGTCGCTCGGCGACGAGCACCATGCCGATGGCCGCGAGATCGGGGCGGCCGTGCGGGCCGTACTCGGTGACGACACAGGCGGTGACGAGACCGCCGTCGGGATCGTCGATGCCGTAACCCTGCCCGGCGGAGAGGAGCAGGCCCCACTTGTGCTCCTCGCGCGGCCACCCCCTGTCCGCGGACAGGTCGGCGCAGTCCCTGAGATCGCGACGGGTCAGACGGCGGATGGGCAGATCGGCGAGCGAAGAGGTGGGCACGCAGGTCAGGCTGTCCGAAGGGCGGGCCCGCCGTCCACCCGTTTCGACTGACACGTACCGGCATTTGGCCACGCCGGGGCCCGGTGGGCAGCGCCTCCACGGCCGGGGGTGTTTCACGTGAAACGTCGGCGAACGGCGAGCGTCGCGGGTGTCGGCGGACGGGGGCGTCGTCAGAACTGAGCCGCAGGTACTGAGTCGCAGGTACTGAGTCGCAGGAACGGAGTCGCAGGAACTGCCGCAGAACTGAGCCGCAGAATTCGAGCCGTAGCGACTGAGCCGTCGAAAGGGATTGCCTGGACTGAGCCGTCAGGCTGAGCGGAGAGCCCCGGCTCTCTGCGGCTAGCCTCGGCGCCATGCCAAGACTGCATCTGTTCGACCTCGACGGCACCCTGCTGTACGGCACGTCCGCGCCCCTGGAGATCTCGCGCCAACTCGGCTTAGAAGCCGAGACGATGACGCTGGAACAGGAGATCATGTCGGGCTTGATCGGCCCGCCGCAGTACGCGGAGCGGATTTATGGGCTGTGGTCCGGACTGACCGACCCACACGTGACGGCGGCTTTCGAGGCTGCTCCCTGGATGGCGCGGATTCGCGAGGTCTGGGCCGAGATCCGCCGCGCGGGCGACTATTGCGCCGTCATATCGCTCTCGCCGTCCTTCTTCGTCGAGCGGCTGACCGGCTGGGGAGCACACGCCGCATTCGGATCCCGTTTCCCCGCGGTGCCGTTCACGGAACCGCTGGACCCTGCCGGAGTGCTCAGCTCGGCGGCGAAAGTGCGGATCGCGGATCGGCTGTGTGAACAGTTCGGGGTGACCCGAGCCGACTGTGTCGCGTACGGGGATTCCCTGTCGGACAAGGACCTCTTCGGCGCGGTTCCGGTGTCCGTCGCGATCAACGCCGACCTTCATCTGTCCGGGCTCGCGACCCATGCCTACGTGGGGAAGGATCTATCGGATGCCTACGAATTGGTGTCCTCTGCCCGGTAGTTGAGGGAATAGACGGTTGGCCCCCGCACGCCCCCTGACCGCCGTCCCAGGAATTCATCCCGAGGCCGGGCGGTACTTGTGCGCCCGGCGATGGCCGGTATGGTCAACTCCGGTTCTCATGAGGGCGAGCGGCGCCGATCCGGTGCGAGACCGGAAACAGGGCGGATGAGCGTACTGCGGCCAATGTCACACTCTGGCCTTTCTTGTCCGTGCAGACTGTGCATACGGGTTGAATGTGGCTGAGTTGGCCGCGCGATCACCACGGCCCGCCGTCTTCGAGGGAAAGCAGGCATCTTCCGACCGAGGAAGTGCACCGACCGACCGAAAGATGTTCGAGGCGAGGCACAGCATGGACGCTCCGACCACCACGTCGGCCGACAACGGCACGTCCGGGGGCGCGGGCGGCTGGTTCAAGCCACGCAAGCAGCCCGCTCCCGCTCCGGGCGGCGAGCCGAAGGCGGCCGAGGGGCGCCGACTGGCCGGGCTGCGGACGGTTCGGAAGTCGCCGACTTCGGCTGACGTACAGCCGTCGGATTCCGAGCCCGAGCCCGACTCCGCGCCGACCGGGGCTCCGTCGGACGTGAACGTCCCGAGGGACGGGTCGACGAACGTCCTGACGGACGGGCCGGGCGGTGTGCCTGCCGACAGTGCTACCGGCGCGACTGCCGATGCCGAAGCCACCGACGCGGCTGCGGATGCCGAGGGCGGGCCGGGGGAGTCGGGAGCCGCCGCGGAGCGAATACCGGACGGGGCGATGGCCGACTCTCCGGCGATCGCCATCCCGGGTGCGCCTGCACCAAGTGGTGCCTCCCCAAGTAGCGCCGCCCCAGGAGCCGCCTTCCCAGGCACCGCCCCCCGCACCCCTTCCCTGAGCGCCGTTTCCCCGAGCGATGCTTCCACTGAGCCGCCGCTCGCCAATCCCTCGTTCTCTGACTCCGAGTCGGCATCCCCGGAAGAGGCTCTCGTGGGGGCCGCCTCCCTCACGGCGGCCCCGGCGATCACCCACCCCCCGCTACCGAGCCTCGCGAAGCGCGTCCCCGCTCAACGGCCCGCGTCTACAGCGCCCCCGGAACGCCCCGCGCCGCAGCAGTCCGCACCCCAGCCTTACCCCCAGCCCACGCTGCCGCCTTCACTCCCCCCGACACCCGCGCCGCCATCCACACCCGCACCCACCCCGGCGCTCGCATCACAGCCCGTGCCCCCGGAGACGTTGGCCCGGCTGAGCGAGCAGCCCGGGTCCCCCGACGCCCTGCTCATCCGGCGGACCATGGCCGAGATAGGCCCGGTCGCCGACAAGGTCACCTCGTACTTCTACGCCCTGCTCTTCGTCCGTCACCCCGATCTGCGCCAGTTGTTCCCGGCCGCGATGGACGCCCAGCGGGACCGGCTGCTCAGGGCGCTGCTGACGGCGGCCGAGCACCTGGACGACCGCGCGGTCCTCGTCGACTACCTCCAGAACCTCGGACGCGGACATCGCAAGTACGGCACCAAGGCCGAGCACTACCCGGCCGTCGGCGAGTGCCTCATCGGCGCGCTGAGCCGGCACGCCGCGTCCGTGTGGGACAAGGAGACCGAGGCCGCCTGGGTGCGGGCGTACACGACGATCTCGCAGGTGATGATCGATGCCGCCGCCGCGGACGAACTGCGCGCACCGGCGTGGTGGCAGGCCGAGGTGGTCTCGCACGAGCTGCGGACGCCCGACATCGCCGTGTTCACCGTCCGCCCCGACCAGCCCTATCCCTTCCTCGCGGGCCAGTACGCCAGCCTGGAGACGCCCTGGTGGCCACGGGTCTGGCGGCACTACTCCTTCGCCTCCGCACCCCGCTCCGACGGTCTGCTCACCTTCCACGTCAAGGCGATCCCGGCGGGCTGGGTCTCCAACGCCCTGGTCCATCGCGCCCGCCCCGGCGATGTCGTCCGGCTGGGCCCTCCGGCCGGTTCCATGACCGTGGACCACACCTCGGACAGCGGACTGCTCTGCCTGGGCGGCGGCACCGGCATAGCGCCGATCAAGGCACTGGTCGAGGACGTCGCCGAGCACGGCGAGCGGCGGCCCGTGGAGGTGTTCTACGGCGCCCGCACCGACCACGACCTCTACGACATCGACACGATGCTCCGCCTCCAGCAGTCGCACCCCTGGCTCTCGGTCCGAGCGATCATCGAAGAGCAGGCACACATCCAGCTGACGGACGTCCTGCGGGAGTACGGCCCCTGGACGGAATACGACGCCTACCTCTCCGGCCCGCCCGGCATGATCCGCAGCGGTGTGAACACCCTCAGGGACATCGGCGTCCCCTCGGACCGCATACGCCACGACTCGCTGGAGGAACTGGTGGCGGCGGGCACCTGAACCGCCCTCACCCCGCCAGCCCGCCCGCAGCTCAACCCACTCAACCCACGCAGCCCACTCAGCCCAGATCTGGCGCGTGCATGGCCCGTACGCCCTCGATGTTCCCGTCGAGATAGTGCCGCAGCGACAGCGGTACGAGGTGGACGGACGCGATCCCGACCCGGGTGAACGGCACACGGACGATCTCGTACTCGCCGGCGGGCTCGTCCATCTCGGGCCCATGACGCAGCGCCGGGTCCATGGAGGCGAGGTGGCACACGAAGAAGTGCTGCACCTTCACCCCGGTCGCGCCGCCGTCCGCGCCGATGTGCTCGACGGTGTCGACGAAGCAGGGCACCACATCGGTGATCTTGGCGCCCAGTTCCTCGTACACCTCGCGGTGCAGGGCGTCGACGACGGTTGTGTCGTCCTGTTCGACCCCACCGCCGGGAGTGATCCAGTACGGATCGACGCCCGGCTTGGTGCGCTTGATCAGGATCAGGTCATCTCCGTCCAGGAGAACGGCACGCGCGGTGCGCTTGACCACGGGTCGGACGGTCATGGGAGAAATGTGGCCCGGCTGGTTCCACGTGAAACATCGCGAAGCGTCACCCTCTCTGCTCATACCGTAAACCCGGAGGAAAGCAGCCGTTCACCTCCCCCTCCTGCCCCGCCTGTCTGCCTCTCCCTCTCTCCTCTCCCGCCACTCCTCCCCCGTCACCCCCACCCCGCAGCCGCCCGCTGCAACCACTCGTGCGCCCGCGCGATGTGCGGCATCGCGAGCGTGCCGGTGCGCACCACCAGGAAGTACGTTCGCAGCGGCGGGACCGTCGGATCGTGGAGGGCGATCACCTCCCCGCGCCGCAACGCCTCCCCGCACAGATAGCGCGGCAGCACCGCCAGGCCCGCCCCCGCGGCGGCGCAGGCGAGGACGGCCCGTAGGTCCGGGACGATCACCGTGCCCGAGGCGGACGGCCGGGCGTCGAAGACAGAGGCCCAGTAGCGGGAGACGAAGGGCAGCGACTCGTGGACCTCGACGACGGGCAGGTTCTCCAGAGTGGGCGCGCCCCTGTGCCGCAGGTTCTCGGGGCCGATCCGCCCGGCCCAGCGGGGCGCGGCGACCAGGACATGCTCCTCGTCGCACAGCGTGGTCGCCGTGAGCAGCGCGCCACGTGGACGGGCGGTGCTGATGGCCAGATCGTGGTGTCCGGCGGCGAGCCCTTCGAGAGTCTCCTCGGCGGTCCCGAAGGACGTCCGCAGGGCGAGACCCTGACCGTCTTCGCCGGTCAGCTCCACGAGCGCGGGCAGCGCCCGCTCGGCGGTGAACTCCGGAGGCCCGGCGAGGTACAGCGTGCGCAGCAGGGACTCGTCGTCCAGGCCGGTCTCGGCGATCTCCACCAGGGCGTCGAGGTGCGGGGCCGCCTTGTGGGCGAGTTCGTCGCCGATGGTCGTCGGGGTCACGCCGCGGGCCTGCCGCAGGAACAGCGGTCTGCCGAGCTGCCGCTCCAGCATGCGGATCTGCGAGGTGACGGCGGGCTGGGACAGGCCCAGCAGCGCGGCGGCGCGGGTGAAGGAGCCGGCCCGGTGCACGGTCACGAACGTGCGCAGCAAGGCTAGATCCATGTCACACCTCTCCCTCCCCGCGCACCGGTCTCCCCACCCCGGGCGGGGGCCCAACTATAGAAATGCCGATAGGCCGCTGTCGCTACGGTGATTGGACACTGACTCAGAGTCAACTAGCCTTGTCCGCACGGTTCTTCGCGCGCGGAGCCGGGGACGGTCCGAGCCACGAGGGGGGAGGCTCGGACCGTCCGTGCCCTCTGAGCGACCTCGACCGGGGGAACCGCGCCGCCGCCCGCAAAGCCGAGGCCCGTCTACCCCGCCGACGCGTCCAGCGCCCCCAGGACGTCCGCGATCAGGTCCTCCGGGTCCTCCGCGCCGACCGACAGCCGGATGAAGCCCTCCGGTACCGCGTCGCCGCCCCAGCGTCCCCGGCGCTCTGCCGTGGACCGTACGCCCCCGAAGCTCGTGGCGTCCTCGACCAGTCGCAGTGACTCCAGGAACCGCTCGGCACGCGCGCGGGAGGGCAGCGTGAACGACACCACGCATCCGAAGCGCCGCATCTGCCGCGAGGCCACCGCATGGGAAGGGTCGGCCGGCAGCCCCGGGTAGCGCACGGCGAGGTCCTCGCGCCGGTCGCGCAGTGCCTCGGCGACCGCCAGCGCCGTGGCGCTCTGCCGGTCGACCCGCAACTGGAGCGTCGCGATCGACCGGTGCGCGAGCCAGGCCTCCATGGGCCCCGCGATGGCCCCGACGATCTTCCGCCAGCGCCGTACGGCCGCCATGGCCTCGGCGTCGCGGCCGGTGACGTACCCCAGCAGAAGGTCTCCGTGCCCGGTCAGCTGCTTGGTGCCGCTGGCGACCGAGAAGTCCGCGCCCAGCGCCAGGGGGCGCTGTCCGAGGGGCGTGGCGAGCGTGTTGTCGACGGCGACGAGCACCCCGCGCGCGTGGGCCGCGTCGGCGAGGCGCCGGATGTCGCACACGTCGAGCCCGGGGTTGGACGGCGTCTCGATCCACAGCAGCTTCGCGCCGTCGAGGAGACCGAGCTGGGCGTCGCCCCCGGTCGGCGCGGTCCGCACCTCGATGCCGTACGCCTCCAACTGCGCGCGCACCAGCGGCAGCACCTGGTAGCCGTCGTCCGGCAGGACGGCCACGTCGCCCGCGCGCAGCTGCGAGAAGAGGACCGCCGAGATCGCCGCCATGCCGGACGGGAAGACCAGCGCCTGTACGTCGTCCTCCCCGGGCGCCTCCAGCTCGCTCAGGGCGCGCTCCAGATGCGTCCAGGTGGGATTCTCGTCACGGCCGTAGGTGTACGGTCCGGTGGGTTCGCCCGGCAGATGGAAGTGCGCCGCGAAGACGGGACCCGGCAGGGCCGGCTCGAACGCCGTCGGTTCCGGCAGCCCGGCATGCACCGCGCGGGTGCCGTGTCCCATCGGCGTGTCTCGGCGTGTCGAAGCGGAATCACTCATGCCGCCTGCCCTTCCAGGTGTGCTCTCACAGCCGCGAGCAGCCCGTCGCTCGCGGCCTCCACCATCTCAAGGCACGCCTCGAAGCCCGCCATGCCCCCGTAGTACGGGTCCGGGACGTCGAGATCGTCGCCCGCGGTGGGGTCGTACGCGCGCAGCAGCCGCACCTTGGCGGCGTCCCCCGCGGTGGGCGCGAGACCGCGCAGCACCTTCAGATGGCCGCTGTCGAGCGCGATGACGAGATCGAGGCCGGCGAACCAGGACGCCTGGAACTGCCGCGCGGAGTGGCCGCCGCCGTAACCGTGCGCCTCCAGTACGGACACCGTGCGCGGGTCGGCGGGATCGCCCTCGTGCCAGCCGCCCGTACCGGCGCTGTCGACCACCACCCGGTCCGCCAGCCCGGCCTCCGCCACGCGCGCGCGGAAGACGGATTCGGCCATCGGCGAGCGGCAGATGTTGCCGGTACAGACGAAGCAGACGCGATAGGTCATGCCGTTCAGCCCTCGTTTCAGTCCTTGCCGGTCAGTGCTGGGTCTGCTGGGTCAGTCCTTGCCGGTCAGTCCTTGCCGGTCAGTCCCTGCCGGTCAGTCCCGGGTCAGTCCCCATCAGGAAGGATCATGTTCAGCGCCCAGGACACGATCGAGATGATCAGGCCGCCCAGGACGGCCGTCCAGAAGCCGTCCACCTGGAAACTCAGGTCGAGCTTGTCGGCCAGCCACGAGGTCAGCAGCAGCATCAGGGCGTTCACGATCAGGGTGAACAGGCCCAGCGTGAGGATCAGCAGCGGCAGGCTCAGCAACTGCACGAGCGGCTTCACGATGAAGTTCACCACACCGAAGATCAGCGCGACCACCAGCAGCGTGCCGACCTTCTTGCCCGTGCTGTCCCCGGTGAGCGTGATCTTGTCGAGCAGCCACACGGCGACCGCCAGGGCGCCCGCGTTGGCGATCGTCTTGACTACGAAATTCTTCATGTGTCTGATCGTGGCAGACCAGATCGGCTACGAGCACGGGCGTGAGGGCGACAATACGATGAAGGCATTCCGGCTGGACGAACTGGAGGCGGAGCGTGCCGCCAATGACGGCGCATACCTCCAGTTCCTTCGCGAGCGGAACATGTCGGCCGGCCTGTACGCGCTCGACGCGGGCCAGCAGGACCCGCAGCAGCCGCACCAACAGGACGAGGTCTACTTCGTGGTCAGCGGCCGGGCCGCGATCACCGTCGGCATGGAGACCACCCAGGTCGCGCGCGGCAGCGTGGTGTACGTCCCGGCGGGCGTGGCACACAAGTTCCACCACATCAGCGAGGACCTGCGGGTACTGGTGATCTTCTCGCCGCCGGAGAGCTGAGCCAGGGCGGTGGGATCGGCTTCCCGGCGACGGGAGCGGGTCCCCCTCGGAGACGCGAGCGGGGTCCCACGGAGAGGCGAGCGGGTCCCACGGCGGCGGGCAGCCCCCGCCCCCTGGGGCCACACCCGCACATCTCCGCCGCAGAAACGACCCGCCGCCCCCGGATTCCCTAGGGGACCGGTCAGGGGAGGACAAGGGACGCGAGACCCCCGTACGCGTCCCCGGCGTCCTAGCATCGAAGGCAGAACATCACACGACCTGTCGGCCGGGCGGGCACAACGGGCCCGGCACGGCCGACGGGTGGAGAGACAAGGACAAGAGCGATGCGAGAGATCTTCGCGGGACTGCCGTGGTGGGTGAAGTGGATCGCGGTGCCGGTCATCGCTCTGGTCGTCTTCGGCGGCCTGATAGCGAGCGTGCTGGGCTTCGTGATCGGCCTGCTCTTCAAGCTGCTGGTCTTGGTGGCCCTGGTCGGCGGACTGATCTACGTCGTACGGAAGTTCACCTCCAGTTCCTCGTCGCGCGGCGACTGGTGAGCGCGGAGGGGCTACCGACGGCCCGGTGACGTATGTCACGGGTCCCTCGGGCGAGGGAAGTTTCCCGGACGCGGCGCCTTCCGGCCAGGGTGGACAGTTAAAGTCCGGAACCCGCCGCGGCAGCATTCGCCACCGGCGCACCCCCTCCTCCCTCCCGTGTCCCCGCACGGGCCGCCCCCTCGCGCTCCGGGAGCCACCCTTGGCCACGGTAGACACCCCCTCCGCCGCTACCGGCGCATCCGCTGTGCCCCGCGCACACACCTCATCGGCCCGGTCCCTCCCCGTGCCGGCCCTTCGGGTACGACCCCCCGAGCAGCCCATCCCGCCAGGCGCCCGCCCGGTGCGCCCCCGCCCGCTGCCGCCCCCGGTACGGCAACCGCACCGGTCGCCCGCGGAACCGGCGGGCAGCCGCCCGCAGCAGCCACAGCCCTCGACCCTCATCGGCTCCGTGCAGCGCGCGATGCGGCTCCTGGAGAGCGTCGCCGAGCACGAGCACGGCGCCCCGGCCAAGCAACTGGCCCGTGAGACCGGCCTGGCCCTGCCCACCGCCTACCACCTGCTGCGCACCCTGAGCCACGAGGGATACCTGCGCCGGGACAAGGGACTGTTCTTCCTCGGCGAGGCCGCCGAGCGGCTCAGCGGCAGCGCGGCACGGCAGAAACGTCGCAGCACGATCGTCGAGGCGCTCGCACATTGGCGGGATTCGATCGGTGCGCCCGTGTACTACGCCATGTACCGCGGGGGCGAGATCGAGATCAGCTGTGTCTCCGACACCCCGGGCAACCCGGCGGTTCAGGAATGGGCCGACTTCCGTGAGACCGCCCACGCGCACGCGATCGGACAGTGCCTGCTCTCCCAGCTCGGCGAGGACGCCCGCCGTGACCACCTCGACCGTTACCCCGTCCGGGCCATCACCCCGTACACCGTGCGTGACGAAGACGCCCTGCTGCGCCGCCTGGAACGGACGGGGCGGATGGCGCCGGTCGTCGAGCGCCAGGAGTACGCGCTGGGCGCGGTGTGCGCCGCGATCCCCATCACGGTCGGCAGCACGGCGGCGACGATCGCCCTCTCGCTGCCCGCCCAGCAGGCCGACCGGCTGCTGCCCGCCACTCGTCAACTCCAGGACGAGATCGGTCGCCTGCTCGGGTCACTTGCGATCTCTATCAGTATCTGAAAACTCACTCCTTGTGATCTGCTGTGTACGTTCAGCAAGATGCCAAGAAATGTCGGGGTACATTCCCGGCCAGTCCACCGGTACATGGCGGGATAGGCGATGCGCGAATCCGTACAGACAGTTCAAGCAGAGGTCATGATGAGCTTTCTCGTCTCCGAGGAACTGTCATTCCGTATCCCGGTGGAGTTGCGCTACGAGGCCCCTGATCCCTATGCCGTGCGGTTGACCTTCCATCTGCCCGGGGACGCGCCCGTGACCTGGGCCTTCGGACGGGAGCTGCTGGTCGACGGGATCGCGGGACCCTGCGGCGAGGGCGATGTGCATGTGGCACCGGCCGAGGCCGACACGCTGGGCGAGATCCTGATCCGGCTTCAGGTCGGCAGCGACCAGGCCCTGTTCCGCTGCTCGGCGGCACCGCTCGTGGCGTTCCTCGACCGCACGGACAAACTGGTCCCGCTCGGCCAGGAGGGCGCGCTCGCCGACTTCGACGCCCACCTCGACGAGGCGCTGGACCGCATCCTGGCCGAGGAACAGAGCGCGGGCTGAGCCGTCCACCGATCGAGGCGGCGTAACGCTTCCTCAGTCGGCGGGCGGTGGGCCCACGTGGGGGTGGGGCGGGGTTCGGGAGGCATGCAGTAACGGTTCCCTGCGGAGGCCCCTGGGACCCGGGGTCCGGAGGCCCCTGGGCCCCGGATCCCAGGGGCCTCCAGACACCGGCGTCCTTCCTGCGCGGGCTTCCCTCTCCCCGGCCGGGTCCCTCAGCGCTTCCGCCGTCGCCCCCGTCCGCTGCGGCCGAGGGCGGCCGGAGTGCGTACACCCGCGGGTGCCGAACCCTCTCCGGACGGTCCCGGTGTTGCCGCCGACCCCATGGGTCCCGCGGGCACCGCCTGTCCCACCGGCTGCCGTCCCGTCGCCGGGCGGTCGGCCGAGACGACGAGGGCCGCGAGGGCGGTGGTCACCGGCACCGAGGCGACCAGCCCGATCGAACCGACCAGCGTCCGCACGATCTCCGCCGCCACCAGTTCACTGTTCGCGACCGTCCCCACGCTGCTCTGCGCGATCGAGAAGAGCAGCAGCAGGGGGAGCGCGGCGCCCGCGTAGGCGAGGACGAGGGTGTTGACCACCGAGGCGATGTGGTCGCGCCCGATGCGGATACCGGCCCGGTACAGCCCCTTCCAGCCCATCGTGGGATTGGCCTCGTGCAGCTCCCAGACCGCCGAGGTCTGGGTGACCGTCACATCGTCGAGCACGCCGAGCGACCCGATGATCACCCCGGCCAGCAGCAGACCGCTCATGTCGATCGACGGATACAGGCCGTGGATCAGGCCGGTGTTGTCGTCCGTGTTCCCGGTGAGCGCGGCCCAGCCGATGAACAGCGAGCCGAGGACACCGATCAGCAGCAGCGAGATCAGCGTGCCGAGCACCGCCACCGAGGTTCTCGCCGACAGCCCATGGCACAGATACAACGCGATCAGCATGATCGCACTCGCCCCGACCACGGCCACGACCAGCGGGTTCGAGCCCTGAAGGATGGCGGGCAGGATGAAGAAGTTGAGGATCAGGAAACTCATCGCCAGCGCCACCAGCGCCATCAGACCGCGCAGCCGTCCGACGACCACCACGGCGAGCGCGAAGATCCCGGCGAGCAGCGCCATCGGGACCTGCCGGTTGACGTCCGCCACCGAGTACTGGAGATCAGCGGGGGCGGAGGGCTCGTACGCGACGATGACCTTCTGGTCCTGCTCCAGCTGACGGGTCTGATCGGGCTGCACGATCTCCGTGAACGTACGGCCCTTGTCCGTGCCGGTGTCGACCCGGATCGTCGCCCGCTTGCAGGTGCCGTTCGCCTGCTGCACGGCAGAGGAGCCCTCGGCGGTGGAGGTGTCGCCGGTCGGTGTGCCGCCGGAGGCGTTCACCGAGGCGCAGTCCACCTGCTCGACCTGGGTGACCGTGGCCTCCTGGGTCTGCCGGTCGAACCCGACACCGGTCCGCTCGTGCGCCGGCGCGCCACCGGGCCACAGCACGGCCAGCCCGACCAGCACGGCCACGCCGAACGGTACGAGGATGGCCGCGATGATCTTCCGCAGATGGACGGAGACGGGGGCGGCGGGGCCGTGACTGTGGCTGTGACCGTGCCCGCCCCCGTGCCCTCCTCCACCGGGTCCGTGCCCGTGCCCGTGTTCGTCGCCCGGCCCGTCGCCGTGTCCCTGGCCCGGCGGTCCGTGGCCGGCGTCGGGACGATTGCCCGGCTCGTTTCCCTGAGGGCCGGGGCCGACCCCGTAGTCCCGGCCGTACTCACCACCGGGTCCATGGCCGTGTCCGTGGCCGTGACCACCCTGGCTGTGCCCCGTCCCTTGCCCGGCCCCCGTGTTCGGACCGTACGAGCCGTGCATCGGTCCCGACCCGATGCCCTGCCCCGGAAGCGCACCGGGATCCTGCACGTGAGGAGAACCACCCGAGCCACGCCCTTGCCGGCTGGACAGAGCCTGCCCCCCGGGACGAGGCACCTGCCCGCCAGACATCCCCCCCGGCCGCTCGCCAGCCGCACTCCCCGGCCCAGAACGCGCCCCGAGGCGACGCACGGAACCGGTCTCATAGTCCGGCCCCGCGTGGGGGTCGGCCCCGGTACCGGAGCCGGGACCGGCAGCAGAGCCGACGCCGGGACCAGAGCCGACGCCGGGACCAGAGCCGACGCCGGGACCAGAGCCGGCGCCGGAAGGGCCGCCCGGTCCGCGGGGCGGGTCGGGCGGGGCGAAAGGGGGATCCTGCGGTGTGGTCACCGACCGATCATCGCAAGAACGGCAGGGGCCCTCTGTTCACCGCGCCCGAATTGACGCTAGCGTGGAGGCACCTTTGTACACGCGGGAGCTCGGAGCACCGGGCTGAGAGGGCGCTGACCTTCGTCTTCGCGATGTTTCACGTGGAACATCAGCCACCACAGGTGATGGATCCGATGGAACGTCGGCGGACGGAAATCGCTGCGTCGACCGCCGAACCTGTTACCGGGTAATGCCGGCGTAGGGAGTAGGTCTCATGACCATCAAGGACACACGCACGCCTGCCTCCCCGCAGACCTCCAGCGACGCGGAGAAATCCACACACGGGAACCCCGGCACCAACGGGGTCTCCGGCGAAGGGGAGACCGGGAAGTCCATCGGCTGGCACAAGGCGTACGTCGAGGGCTCGCGCCCCGATCTGCGCGTGCCGGTCCGCCAGGTGCACCTCACCAACGGGCAGTCGGTCACCGTGTACGACACATCGGGCCCGTACACCGATCCGCTCGCCGAGACCGACGTCCGCAGGGGGCTCGCTCCGCTGCGGGAGAACTGGATCATCGCGCGCGGAGACACCGAGGAGTACGCGGGCCGTCCCGTCCGTCCCGAGGACGACGGCCTCAAGCACACCTCGCCGCGTGGTGGGCTGCGCAACCTCGACGCGGTCTTCCCCGGCCGCCCCCGCCAGCCACGTCGCAGCCGCGACTCAGGCGCGGTCACCCAGCTCGCCTATGCCCGCCGGGGCGAGATCACACCCGAGATGGAGTTCGTGGCGATCCGGGAGAACGTCTCGCCCGAGGTCGTACGCGAGGAGATCGCGGCGGGACGGGCCGTGCTGCCCGCCAACATCAACCACCCGGAGATCGAGCCGATGATCATCGGTAAACGGTTCCTGGTGAAGGTCAACGCCAACATCGGCAACTCCGCGGTCACCTCCTCCATCGAGGAGGAGGTCGAGAAGATGACCTGGGCGACCCGCTGGGGCGCCGACACGGTCATGGACCTTTCCACCGGCCGCAACATCCACACCACCCGTGAATGGGTGCTGCGCAACTCCCCCGTCCCCATCGGCACGGTCCCCCTCTACCAGGCCCTGGAGAAGGTCGACGGCCGGGCCGAGGAACTGACCTGGGAGATCTACAAGGACACCGTCATCGAGCAGGCCGAGCAGGGCGTGGACTACATGACCGTCCACGCGGGCGTGCGGCTGCCGTACGTGCCGCTCACCGCCAACCGCAAGACCGGCATCGTCTCGCGCGGCGGCTCGATCATGGCGGCCTGGTGCCTGGCCCACCACAAAGAATCGTTCCTGTACGAGAACTTCGAGGAACTCTGCGAGATCCTCGCCGCCTACGACATCACCTACTCGCTGGGTGACGGTCTACGGCCGGGCTCGATCGCGGACGCCAACGACGAAGCGCAGTTCGCGGAGTTGGGCACGCTCGGGGAACTCAACCGGATCGCGAAGCGTTTTGATGTACAGACGATGATCGAAGGCCCGGGACACGTCCCGATGCACAAGATCAAGGAGAACATCGACCTTCAGCAGGAGATCTGTGATGAAGCTCCGTTCTATACGCTCGGCCCGCTGACGACGGACGTCGCGCCGGCGTACGACCACATCACCTCCGGTATCGGTGCCGCGATGATCGCCTGGTGGGGCACGGCCATGCTCTGCTATGTCACGCCCAAGGAACACCTGGGCCTGCCCAACCGTGACGACGTCAAGACCGGCGTCATCACCTACAAGATCGCCGCCCACGCAGCCGACCTCGCCAAGGGGCACCCCGGAGCACAGGACTGGGACGACGCGCTGTCCGACGCCCGCTTCGAATTCCGCTGGGAGGACCAGTTCAATCTGGCCCTCGACCCGGACACGGCCCGTGAGTTCCACGACGAGACCCTGCCGGCAGAACCCGCCAAGACGGCCCACTTCTGCTCCATGTGCGGCCCGAAGTTCTGCAGCATGAAGATCTCACAGGACATCCGCCGCGAACACGGCGGCACCAAAGCGGAGATCGAGGAGGGCATGGCCCAGAAGTCCCAGGAATTCGCGGCGGCCGGCAACCGGGTGTACCTGCCCCTCGCCGACTGACCTTCCGTGACACGGTGCCCACGGACCGGTGACCGTGGGCACCTCGGACGGCTACCCGTCGTCCGGTTCCCCGCGGAAGCGGCGGGAGAGTTGTGGGAGAGATACGGGCGAGGGGGCGTCAGGGCTTCGGGGCGTCGGCAGACTGGGGGAATGACATCGAGTTCGCTGAGCAAGGGTGCCAACCTTCCGGTCGACTCCGCCGAGGTGCGGGTCGAGCTGTGCTGGTCCGGGGGGCCCGGTGTGCCGGATGTGGACGCGTCCGCGCTGCTGCTCACCGCGGCGGGGAGGGTGCGGGACGACGTCGACTTCGTCTTCTACAACCAGCCGCAGCACGCCTCCGGCGCCGTGACCCACCTCGGGAAGCGGCAGGCGGAGCCGGGCATGACGGACACGGTCGGGGTACGCCTCGGCGAGCTGGAGCCGGGGGTCGAGCGGGTCGTGCTGTGCGCCTCGGCCGACGGCGGGACCTTCGGGCAGGTGCCGGGGCTGACCCTGCGGCTGCTGGACGCCGGGACGTCGGCGGAGCTGGCCCGGTTCGAGATGGCGGCGACGACCGAGACCGCGTTCATCGGCGGTGAGCTGTACCGGCGGCAGGGGCGATGGAAGTTCCGTGCGGTGGGGCAGGGGTACGACTCCGGTCTCGCCGGGCTGGCGACGGACTTCGGGATCAGAGTCGATGAGGAGGAGCAGTCGGCCGCCGCGGACGTGCCGGCGGCGCCTGTGAATCCGCCTTCGGCGGCTCCGGTGAGCGCGCCTCCGGCAACCCCGGTGGTCCCGCCTCCGGCGACTCCCGCGACGTCGCCTCCCCCGGCGGCGCCGGTCACGCCGAGTCCGGGTGGGCCCCGCCTCACCAAGGGTGAGGAGAAGCTGCCCGTGGACATGCGCAAGCGGCTGTCCCTGCGCAAGGAGCAGGTGGCGGTCAGTCTGCGCAAGCATGGCGCCGAGGGGGTCGTCGCACGGGTGATCCTCGTGCTCGATGCCTCCGGGTCGATGTCGTACCTGTACTCGCGCGGGGTGGTCGCCGATGTGGTCGAGCGGATGGCGGCCGTGGCGGCGCAGTTGGACGACGACGGGGAGATGCAGGCATGGACGTTCGCGTCGAACGCCGCGCGGCTGCCCGATCTGCGGCTGGGGGAGCTGCCCGAGTGGCTGCGACTGCATGTGCGGGTCGGTCAGTTGAGCCTCTTCGGGCGCAAGAAGCCGCAGCGAGGGCTTCAGCCGGGGCAGGTGGACATGCGCGCCATAGGCATCCAGAACGAGGAACAGAAGGTGATCGCCCAGATAAGAAGCTATGTCAGGGAGAATCCGGCCGCGGCACCCACGCTGGTGCTGTTCTTCTCCGACGGGGGTGTCTATCGCAACGCGCAGATCGAGAAAGAGCTGAGGGAGGCGGTGGAGGAGCCGGTCTTCTGGCAGTTCGTGGGGCTGGGGAAGTCGAACTACGGGGTGCTGGAGCGGTTCGACACCCTGACCGGCCGCCGGGTCGACAATGTCGGGTTCTTCGCTGTGGACGACATCAGCACGGTGGCCGACGCGGAGCTGTACGACCGGCTGCTGTCGGAGTTCCCGAGCTGGATCACGGCAGCGGGGCGCGCCGGGATCATGTGAGCCCCGGGGCGGGGTTCCCGAAGGCCGGAGGGGTGGGTACCTGTGAGCCGGGGGTCGGGTTCCCCGTGAGGCAGGGGGGTGGGTTCCCGTCGGCCGGAGGTTGGGCATGGGCCACTCACGCAGACGCCCCCGGCACGGACCCGTAGGGACCGTCACCGGTCGGGTGTCCCGCCTCTTCGGCAGGCATACCCGGCTCGGTTCCGGTCCTTCGGCGTCCGTGCGGGAGCGCTTGTGGACACAGAAGGCGGACTACTCCGGCTTGTGGTCCGGCCCCCCGAAGTCCGGGCTGGTGTAGTCCGGGCTGCTGAAACTCGGGCGTGAGCCCGAGGACCCGTCGCCGGGGCTGGTGAAGCCGGGGCGGTCGTAGCCCAGGTGCGGCATGCGGCCGGTCGGCGCGGACGGCGTCGTACCGTACAGGGCGGCCGGGCCGGGGCCGGCGAGCGCGTCGCGCAGGAACGGCATGACGCCGCGCTCCAGGAGCGCTTCGCGCCAGGCTTCCCTGGCCAGTGCCACCTCCCCGTTCGGTTCGCCGTAGGCGCCGCTCTCCCGGGACGGCCGGTTGCGCAGTGCGGTGATCAGCAGTCCGACGGCGGCGACCAGGATCGCCACGGCGGTGATGGCACCGAACACCCAGCCCGTGGTGAGCAGGGTCTCGCCGAACGTCAGATCGGGCGCGACCATCCTCAGGAGGTAGCCGACCAGCAGAAATATCGCCGCGGCCGTGCCGGCGAGGACGGGAGCCAGGACCGCGACGACGGCGACGGCACCCGCGCCGGCCGGTTCGGCGACCTCTCCCATGGTGGCGGCGAGCCCCACCGAGCCCGGACCCGACTCGGTGGAGCCGGAGCCGCGGACGGACGACGGGGTGGGCGCCGGGTGGCGCAGTTCCTCACGGACCTTCACATAGTGCTGGTACTCGGTTGCCGCGGCGGCCGTGATCAGAGACGTGGCGTTGAGTGCCATGGTGCGCAGTTGTTCCGGGTTGAGCCGCTGGCCGACCGCGGCCAGCTCCGGACGGTGTGGTGCGGAGCGCAGCGCCTCATCGAGGATCCGCTCGTACTCTTGGCGGTCCTCGCTCAGCAGGTGCTGCGGAACGCTGTTCATGTGCATCCCCCGATGCTCCGTAGGGCTTGGGGCTCGCATGCGGACGAGCCGTCGGGCAGAAACGGAGGGGAGCCTGCTACGGATAAGCCGATGGTAGAGCGGTGACGGCACACGGTGACAGGGGGTTTACCGAAATTGCCTGGTGTTCTGCGCCCTGGTTCGCGGTTCCGGTGGGGCCTGAAGCGAGGGCAGGGGAGGGGTCGCCTGCCCCGGAATCGCTCAGGTATGCATCGGGCAGGGGTCAGACATCCAGGGGAAGTTGCTGCACCAGCAGCTTCCCGGCCATGGTCACTCCGCCGTCCATGGCGATGGCGAGCCCGCCGGCGTACAGATGCGGCCCCTCGACCGTCGGCCCGGCACTGTCCTCGCCCTCCTCGGAGCCGACCTCGCCGAGCAGATACGGAATCGGGCTGTGACCGTGAACGATCCGGGTGCCGCCGTACGTATCGAGGAGTGAGCGCACGGCGTCGGCGCCGCCCTCGTCGCGGAAGGAGAAGCGCTTGGTGAACTTGCGGAAGAGGTCCCAGACTTCGTCCGGATCGTTGCGGGTGAGGGTCTCGCGGACGGTGTCATTGACTTCTTCGATGGACCGGCCGTAGTCGAGGTAGGCGGTGGTGTCGGAGTGGACGAGCAGATGGCTGTCGACCTCTTCGACCGCGTCCAGGCGGGCCATCCACTGGAGGTGATGGTCCTGGAGGCGGTCCATGTCGGACTTCTGGCCGCCATTGAGCAGCCAGGCGGCCTGGAAGGTGGCCGTGCCCGCGCCGGAGTTGACAGGGGTGTCGCCGAACCGCTTGGCACCGATGAGCAGCAGTTCGTGATTGCCCATCAGCGCCTTGCAGTAGCCGCCCGCCGCCGCGGCCTCGGCGGACAGCCGCATCACCAGGTCGATGACACCGATGCCGTCGGGGCCGCGATCGGTGAAGTCGCCGAGGAACCACAGCCGGGTGGTGCCCGCGCACCACTGCCCGGCGTCGTCGATCAGGCCCTTGTCCTGGAGAGCGGCGACGAGTTCGTCGAGGTAGCCGTGTACGTCGCCGACGACGTAGAGCGGGCCGGGGCCGAGGTCGGGAGGTGCGGCGGGCCCGGGGTCCGCGGCCGGATCGACGGTCATCTGGAGAGTGTCCCCCCGCCTGATGACCGGCAGGTCACGCTGGGTCGGCGTGTACCCCTCGGGTTCTTCGACGGGTTGGGGGACGGGCCCGCCGGCGCCGGGGCCGGCGGCTTCACCGGGGTGTGTGCTGGGGGCGTACGGGCCGGCCTCATGGACGTACGCGGGCACCCGGAAGTCGCGCAACGTCGCCGTCCGCTCCACCTCGGGTCCCTGACCGGCCCCCTGAGTCATCGACCCCTCCACCATCGCCGCCTGTGCACCGCCTCGGACTGCCTGGTCGCAGCGGCCCGCGGTGCCGTGGGCCCATCATAGGAATGCGGATCGTGCCATGTGATGACCCAGGGGTGGTGAATCGGGCCAAGACTCCTGTTCACCGCGGCTTTCGCCCCGATTGGGCCGGGCTTTGCCCGCCCTCCGCGGGGCGCCACTGCCACCGACCGGATGACACCGACCCGCCGGGACAACGGGGCCACGGCCACCAATGGGGTCACACCGGCCCGCCGGGACGGCAGTGCCACGGCCACCGACGGGGTCATGCCGACCCGCCGGGACAACGGGGCCACGGTCGTCGACGGGTCCGTGTCGGTACGTCGGGACAGCGGTGGCACCGACACCGTGGGATTCGCGCCGACCCGCCGGGACAGCAGCGGTGCAGGGTCGCCAGTGCCCGAGCCCTCCTCGCCGAGACACCTCCGCCGACGTACCCCGGCAGAGGTACCCGCACCGGCCCGCCTCCGCCCGATACATCCCTCCAACGCACCCACACCCACTCTCGCCGTCTCGCCGTCGACACGCCAAGGGCGGGACCCGACGACCGTCGGTCCCGCCCTTGCGACTTCCGTGCCCGCGTCACCGCCCCGGCGGGGCTACCGCCGCTCCGGTGACCTCGGCGGGCTCACCGTCGTGCGCGGTGGCCGTCGCTGGGACGAGGTCCGGATGATCAGTTCCGTCGGTATCACCTGCTCAAGGGGCCGGTCGGATTCGACGCCCTCGATGGCGTCGATGAGCAGCTGGACCACGGCCGTGCCGATGCGGCGCGGCTTCAGCGAGAGCGTGGTGATGGGCGGCTCGGTGCTGGCGTACACCGTGGATTCGCTACAGCACACGAGGAGAAGGTCTTCCGGGACCCGCAGGCCGTAGCGGCGGGCGGCGGCCAGCAGATCGGTGCCGTTCGGGTCGAAGAGTCCGTAGACCGCGTCCGGCCGGTCCGGGCGGGCGAGCAGCCGGTCGGCCGCGACGGCGCCGGCGCACGGGTCGTGGGCCGGGTACGCCTCATACACCGGGTCCTGGCCCACGCGTTCGCACCAGTGAAGGTATGCGGTGGTGGAGAGGTGGGTGTAGGTGTCGGTCGTGGTGCCGGTCAGCAGGCCGATCCGGCGGGCGCCGGCGTCGGCGAGGTGGTCGAGGATGCCGAGCACGGCGGCTTCGTGGTCGTTGTCCACCCACGCGGTGACCGGCAGCGCGCCACCCGGGCGGCCGTCCGAGACCACGGGTAAACCCTGCCGGACCAGCTCACTGACCACCGGGTCCTGATCGGACGGATCGACGACGACCGTGCCGTCGAGGGCGACGTTCGACCAGACGTCGTGTCGCGAGGTCGCGGGCAGGATGACCAGGGCATAGCCGCGGGCGAGCGCGGCGGAGGTGGCGGCCCTGGCCATCTCGGCGAAGTACGCGAACTCGGTGAAGGTGAAAGGTTCATCCCCGTACGTCGTCACGGTCAGGCCGATCAGTCCCGACTTGCCGGTACGGAGGGTCCGGGCCGCCGCCGAGGGGCGGTAACCGAGCCGCTCGGCGACCTCCCGGACATGGCGTCGGGTGGCATCGGGAAGTCTGCCCTTGCCGTTCAGTGCGTCGGAGACGGTCGTGATGGACACTCCGGCGGCGGCGGCCACGTCTCTGATGCCCGCCCGGCCCGGCCGGCTGCCTCGACGTGAGGTTTCCGCGCGGCTCACCTGGTGCTTCCCTGCTGCTGTCATGGCGAGCCGATAGTAGGGCTCAGGCGGTGGGGTAGTGCGGGCGCATATGCACCCGTTGACAGGCACGTTTCTGCAAGGTCGTTCGGGAGTAAATGCCTTGGAATGTAAGGGACTTGGCGGCTCGTGGTGCAGTACGTGACTTGTCGGCGAGCGCCCGCCTGCCAAGTGCTCGATGTTTCGAAGAGGTCTCAACTCACCTTCACGGGGGATGCGCGCCACGGCGTGAGCCACCGGCGCATAGATATATGTGAGGCGCCCCCCGGATTCGTACATGTTCGTACGGTGATGCCCTTGATGCCGGTGTGACGGGTGAGGCCGACTCGAACGAAGCGCGGAGAGCCGGTGAACGTCGGGGACATGTGCGGCACCGGGCGCTAGTCGCGGCGGGCCCGGGATCTTGGTCGAGGGTGCGTTGAGCGCGGTGAGCGGGTGCGGGGAGCGGGCGCGGCGAGCGGGTGCGGGGAGCGTGCCCTCACCCCGGCCCTCGCGCGGCCCGGAGAAGGTGACCTCAACCGACCGCCCCGCAGCCCGGAGACCATGACCTCACCCCCGACCGTTACGCAGTGCGGCCGAATCCTCCTAAGGTGTGCAGCAATGGATGCCGGGGGCAGGGACGGGCCGCCGGTGGTCGCGAGGAGGACCGTGGTGACCGAGACGAGCCCCAGGCTGCGCGCTGTGCTGGAGGGGATCCCCACCTACAAGCCGGGCAAGCCGGCCGCTTCCGGGTTGCCGGAGGCGTACAAGCTGTCCTCCAACGAGAACCCCTATCCCCCGCTGCCCGGGGTGATGGAGCGCGTCACCGCCGCCGTCTCGTCCTTCAACCGCTACCCCGACCTGGCCTGCACGGGGCTGATGAACGAGCTGGCGGACCGGTTCGGGGTACCGCTGACGCATCTGGCGACCGGCACCGGTTCGGTCGGGGTCGCCCAACAGCTGATCCAGGCCACGGCGGGCCCCGGCGACGAGGTGATCTACGCCTGGCGGTCCTTCGAGGCGTACCCGATCATCACGCTGATCAGCGGTGCGCGCCCGGTGCAGGTGCCGCTGACCGGCGGTGAGGTGCACGATCTGGACGCGATGGCCGACGCGATCACCGAGCGGACCCGCCTGATCTTCGTCTGCAACCCCAACAACCCCACCGGCACGGTCGTGCGGCGGGCCGAGCTGGAGCGGTTCCTGGACCGGGTGCCCGGCGATGTCCTGGTGGTGCTGGACGAGGCGTACCGGGAGTTCATCCGCGACCCCGAGGTGCCGGACGGCGTCGAGATCTACCGGAACCGGCCGAATGTCTGTGTGCTGCGGACCTTCTCCAAGGCGTACGGGCTGGCCGGGCTGCGGGTCGGTTTCGCGATCGGCCATGAGCCGGTGGCGGCGGCGCTGCGCAAGACGGCGGTGCCGTTCGGGGTGAGCCAGCTGGCGCAGGAGGCGGCGATCGCCTCGTTGCGGGCCGAGGACGAGCTGCTCGGCCGGGTCGGGTCGCTGGTGGGCGAGCGCGCCCGGGTCGCCGAGGGGCTGCGCGCCCAGGGCTGGACGGTGCCGGAGACGCAGGCCAACTTCGTGTGGCTGCGGCTGGGGGAGCGCACGGTGACCTTCGCGGAGGCGTGCGAGCAGGCCGGGGTCGTGGTGCGGCCGTTCGCGGGCGAGGGGGTCCGGGTGACCATCGGCGAGACCGAGGGCAACGACATCTTCCTGAAGGTCGCGGAGGCGTTCCTCAAGGAGGGGTAGGGCTGCGCCGGCGTGTAGGGCTGCGTCGGCTGTAGGGCTCATTGGGCGGCGCGGCCGAGCAATCGGTGAGGCCACGCGAGCGGTGGGGCCGCCCTCGCGAGCAGTAGGGCCGCCACGCGAGCGGTAGGGCTGAGCAAGCTGTAGGGCCGCGCGAGCGATAGGCACGGCAGCCAGCCAGCCAGCCAGCCAGCCAGCCGCCCACCCACCCAGCCGGCCAGCCGCCCACCCAGCCGCCGGGGCCGGCCAGCAGCCAACCCCGGCCAACCGCCCGCCCGGCCAACCGACCGGCGTCGGTCCGCCCCCAGCCGTGGTCACAGGGCACGACACCACAGGTGTCGTGCCCTTCCGCATGCCCGGCCATGGCCCTCCGCCATACGTCCCGCACCCCCTCCCAACCCCAAGGGGTACCCCCTGTCAAGAGTCGAAAATCGGTACGTCATAATGGCTTGTGAATGTGAACGCGTTCACAAGCGTGTCCCGGTTGCTCCCAGGTTGGGTGTGACGTAAGGGGCAAACTGCCACTGTGTCCACGGCGATGTAAGGAGACCGACGACGTGGAAATGGCTTTGGCGCCAGAGACCCTGGCGCGTTGGCAGTTCGGCATCACCACCGTCTACCACTTCCTGTTCGTCCCGCTGACGATCTCGCTGTCAGCCCTCACGGCCATGCTCCAGACCGCCTGGGTACGCACAGGGAAGGAGAAGTACCTCAGGGCCACCAAGTTCTGGGGCAAGCTCTTCCTGATCAACATCGCGATGGGCGTGGTCACCGGCATCGTGCAGGAGTTCCAGTTCGGAATGAACTGGTCCGACTACTCCCGTTTCGTCGGTGACATCTTCGGGGCGCCACTGGCCTTCGAGGCATTGATCGCCTTCTTCTTCGAGTCGACCTTCATCGGCCTGTGGATCTTCGGCTGGGACAAGCTGCCCAAGCGGATCCATCTGGCCTGCATCTGGATGGTGTCGATCGGCACGATCCTGTCCGCGTTCTTCATCCTCGCGGCCAACTCATGGATGCAGCACCCGGTCGGCTACAAGATCAACGGAGAGCGGGGCCGGGCCGAGCTGACCGACTTCTGGCTGGTGCTGACGCAGAACACCGCGCTGGCCCAGGCGTTCCACACCCTGTCGGCGGCCTTCCTCACCGGTGGCGCCTTCATGGTCGGTATCGCCGCCTTCCATCTGCTGCGCAAGCGGCACATCCGCGAGATGCGGACCTCGCTGCGGCTCGGCCTGGTCACCGTCGCGATCGGCGGACTGCTCACCGCGATCAGCGGTGACACGCTCGGCAAGATCATGTACGAGCAGCAGCCGATGAAGATGGCCTCGGCCGAGGCCCTGTGGGACGGCGAGGCGCCGGCGCCCTTCTCGGTCTTCGCCTACGGCGATGTCGAAAAGGGCCACAACACGGTCGCCCTGGAGATTCCGGGACTGCTGTCCTTCCTGGCCCACAACGACTTCAGCTCGTTCGTCCCCGGCATCAACGATGTCAACAAGGCCGAGCAGGAGAAGTACGGGCCCGGGGACTACCGGCCCAACATCCCGGTCGCCTACTGGGGCTTCCGCTGGATGATCGGCTTCGGGATGACCTCGCTGGCCATCGGTCTGCTCGGACTGTGGCTGACCCGCAGGAAGTTCCTGCTGCCGCGGGTGCACCGGACGGGTGAGGACGAGGTGCCGCATCTGGTGCTGTTCCACAAGCCGCTCGGCGCCCGCCTCAGCAAGTGGTACTGGCGACTGGCCGTCTGGACCCTGGCCTTCCCGCTGATCGCCAACTCCTGGGGCTGGATCTTCACCGAGATGGGCCGCCAGCCCTGGGTCGTCTACGGACTGTTCCAGACCCGCGACGCGGTCTCCCCCGGGGTGTCCCAGGGCGAGGTCCTCACCTCGATGATCGTCTTCACCTCGCTGTACGCGATCCTCGCCGTGATCGAGGTCAAGCTGCTCGTCAAGTACGTCAAGGCCGGGCCACCCGAACTGACCGAGGCCGACCTGAACCCGCCCACGAAGATCGGCGGCGACTCCCGTGACGCCGACAAGCCGATGGCCTTCTCGTACTAGGCCGAGGGAGCTGCACAGTCATGGAACTGCACGACGTCTGGTTCGTCCTGATCGCCGTCCTGTGGATCGGCTACTTCTTCCTGGAGGGCTTCGATTTCGGGGTCGGGGTGCTCACCAAGCTGCTGGCCCGCAACCGGCCCGAGAAGCGGGTGCTGATCAATACGATCGGTCCCGTCTGGGACGGCAACGAGGTGTGGCTGCTCAGCGCGGGCGGCGCGACCTTCGCCGCCTTCCCCGAGTGGTACGCCACGCTGTTCTCGGGCTTCTATCTGCCCCTGCTGATCATCCTGGTCTGTCTGATCGTCCGGGGCGTGGCCTTCGAGTACCGGGCCAAGCGACCCGAGGAGAAGTGGCAGCGCAACTGGGAGAGCGCGATCTTCTGGTGCTCGCTCATCCCGGCGTTCCTGTGGGGTGTGGCCTTCGGCAACATCGTGCGCGGCGTGAAGATCGACCAGAATTTCGAGTACGTCGGCAACTTCTGGGATCTGCTGAATCCGTACGCCCTGCTGGGCGGCGTGGTGACGCTGACCCTGTTCACCTTCCACGGCGCGGTGTTCACGGCGCTCAAGACGGTCGGGGACATCCGGGAGCGGGCGCGCAAGCTGGCCCTTCGGGTCGGTCTGCTCACCGCCGTGGCGGCGCTGGGCTTCCTGCTGTGGACGCAGGTCCGCGACGGCAACGGCGAGAGCCTGGTCGCCATGATCGTGGCGGTCGTGGCCCTGGTCGCGGCGCTGGGGGCCAATCAGGCGGGGCGTGAGGGATGGTCGTTCGCCCTGTCCGGGGTGACGATCATCGCCGCCGTGGCGATGCTGTTCCTCTCGCTCTTCCCGGACGTCATGCCCTCCTCGCTCAACGCGGACTGGAGCCTCACGGTCACCAACGCCTCGTCGAGCCCGTACACCCTGAAGATCATGACCTGGTGCGCGGCGATCGCCACACCGATCGTGCTGCTCTATCAGTCGTGGACCTACTGGGTGTTCCGCAAGCGGATCGGCACGCAGCACATCGCCGACCCCGCGCACTGAGTCCGGCACAGGGGGGTGTTTCACGTGAAACATCCCCCTGGAACCGATCGGACCGACCGGAACCGATCGGCGATCAGACCGATCAAGCCGATTAGACCGATCAGAGCGATCAGGCCGATTAGACCGATCGGACCCCGAAGGGCCTGTTTCACGTGAAACCAATCGATCCGCGTCTTCTGCGTTACGCCCGCGCCACCCGGCTCTTCCTCGTGGCGATCGTCGGCCTCGGTGTCCTCGGGGCCGGTCTGGTGATCGCCCAGGCCATGCTGATCGCCGAAGTGGTGGTCGGGGCCTTCCAGGGCGGAATGCCGGTCGCCGCACTGCGTACCCCCCTGTTGCTGCTGGTGGCCGTCGCGCTGGGCCGGGCACTGGTTTCCTGGCTCACCGAACTCGCCGCGAACCGCGCCGCCGCGGCCGTGAAATCGGAGCTGCGCGGCAGACTGCTGGAGCGGGCCGCCGCGCTCGGCCCCGGCTGGCTCAGCGGCCGGCGGACCGGCTCGCTGGTCGCGCTCGCCACCCGTGGTATCGATGCGCTGGACGACTACTTCTCGCGCTATCTGCCGCAATTGGGGCTCGCGGTGGTGGTTCCGGTGGCGGTGCTGGCGCGGATCGTCACCGAGGACTGGGTGTCCGCCGCGATCATCGTGGCCACGCTGCCCCTCATCCCGGTCTTCATGGTGCTCATCGGCTGGGCGACCCAGTCCCGGATGGACCGTCAATGGGAACTGCTGTCCCGGCTGTCGGGGCATTTCCTGGATGTGGTGGCGGGGCTGCCCACGCTGAAGGTCTTCGGACGGGCCAAGGCACAGGCCGAGTCGATCAAGCGCATCACCGGCGAGTACCGCCAGGCGACCATGCGGACGCTGCGGATCGCCTTCATCTCCTCGTTCGCCCTGGAACTGCTCGCCACGATCTCGGTCGCCCTGGTCGCCGTCACCATCGGCATGCAGCTCGTGCACGGCGAATCGGACCTGTACGTCGGTCTGGTGATACTGATCCTGGCGCCGGAGGCGTATCTGCCGCTGCGGCAGATCGGCGCGCAGTACCACGCGGCGGCCGAGGGGCTGGCGGCGGCCGAGGAGATCTTCGCGGTGCTGGAGACGGCGGCGCCGGAGAACGGGGGTACCTCCCGGGTGGAGGCCGATGCCCTCCCCCTGGACACCGGTGCCTCCCCGGCAGACGCGCTGTCCTTCGAGGATGTCACCGTCCGCTACCCCGGGCGGTCCGCCGACGCGGTCTCCGGTGCTTCCTTCACGGTGGCGCCCGGTGAGACGGTCGCGTTGGTCGGGCCCAGCGGCGTCGGCAAGTCCACCTTGCTGAATGTGCTGCTGGGCTTCGTCCGGCCGGTCGAGGGGCGGGTGCGGGTCGGGGACACCGACCTCGCCGACATCGACCTGGCGCGGTGGCGGTCCCGGATCGCCTGGGTGCCCCAGCGCCCGCATCTGTACGCCGCGAGCATCGCGGAGAACGTCCGGCTGGCCCGCCCCGACGCGGACGACACCGCCGTACGGCAGGCGCTCGCGGACGCGGGCGCGCTGGAGTTCGTCGACGCGCTGCCGCAGGGCGCCGACACCGTGCTCGGCGAGGACGGGGCCGGGCTGTCGGCGGGGCAGCGGCAGCGGCTCGCGCTGGCTCGCGCGTTCCTCGCCGACCGGCCCGTACTGCTGCTGGACGAGCCGACGGCCGCGCTGGACGGCGAGACCGAGGCGCAGGTCGTGCACGCGGTACGGCGGCTGGCGGCCGGGCGGACCGTGCTGCTGGTGGTGCACCGGCCCGCGCTGTTGGCGGTGGCCGACCGGGTGGTGCGGCTGGCGGAGACGGCGGCACCGGAGCCGGTGGCGGAGATCGCCGCGCCGACTGCCGAACGGCACCCGGTCGAGGAGACTCCGGTCACCGAGGCATGGCCGTTCGACGGAGTTCCGGGCGCCGAGAAGGCGGTGACCGAACCCGGCGACGCCACGGCATCCGCCGACGGTCCCGAGAAGGCCCCGGCGCATGTGCTCGCGCGGGTGCTGGCCATGTCGGGTGCCCGGCGGGGGCGGCTCCTGCTCGCCCTGCTGCTCGGGAGCCTGGCCCTTGGCAGTGCCGTGGGGCTGATGGCGACCTCCGGCTGGCTGATCTCGCGGGCCTCGCAGCAGCCGCCGGTGCTGTATCTGATGGTGGCCGTCACGGCGACCCGTACCTTCGGCATCGGCCGGGCCGTGTTCCGGTACGCCGAGCGGCTGGTGTCGCACGAAGCGGTGCTGCGGATGCTCGCGGACACCCGCGTGGCCGTGTACCGGCGGCTGGAGCGGCTGGCGCCCGCCGGGCTGCGCCGGACCCGCCGGGGCGATCTGCTGTCGCGGCTGGTCTCCGACGTCGACGCGCTCCAGGACTACTGGCTGCGCTGGCTGCTGCCCGCCGGTGCCGCCGTGGCGGTCTCCGCCGCGTCCGTCGGCTTCACGGCCTGGCTGCTGCCCGAGGCGGGCGCGGTGCTCGCGGTGGGGCTGCTGCTGGCCGGCGCCGGGGTGCCGCTGATCACCGGGGCGGTGTCCCGGCGCGCGGAACGCCGGCTCGCCCCCGCCCGGGGCGAACTGGCCACGCGCGTCACCGACCTGCTCACCGGCACCGCCGAACTCACCGTCGCGGGCGCCCTGCCCGCCCGGCTCGCCACGACCCGCGAGGCCGACTCGGTGCTCACCCGGATCACCTCGCGCGCCGCCACCGCCACCGCGCTCGGCGACGGGCTGACCGCGCTGATCACCGGCCTCACGGTGACCGCCGCCGCACTGGTCGGTGTCCAGGCGGTCGCCGCCGGACGGCTGGACGGGCTGCTCCTGGCGGTCGTCGTCCTCACCCCGCTGGCCGCCTTCGAGGCCGTGCTCGGCATGCCGGTCGCGGTGCGGTTCCGCCAGCGGGTGCACAAGAGCGCCGAGCGGGTGTACGAGGTGCTGGACGCGCCGGAGCCGGTACGGGAGCCGGAGCGGCCCCGGCAGGCGCCCGCGTCACCGTTCCCGGTCGTCCTCAAGGGGCTCACCGCCCGGTACGCCGGTCAGGACCGGGACGCGCTCGCCGGGGTCGACCTCACTCTCGGCGAGGGGTGCCGGATCGCCGTCGTGGGCGTGTCCGGGGCGGGCAAGACCACGCTGGCCCAGGTGCTGCTGCGGTTCCTGGACGCCGGGTCCGGCGCGTACACGCTGGCCGGGGTGGACGCGTACGCCCTCGACGGGGACGACGTACGGCGGCTGGTCGGGCTGTGCGCCCAGGACGCGCACCTCTTCGACAGTTCCGTGCGGGAGAACCTGCTGCTGGCCAAGCGTGACGCGACCGACGCCGAACTGTGTGACGCGCTCGCCCGCGCCCGGCTGCTGGAGTGGGCAAAGGGCCTGCCCGACGGGCTGGAGACGATGGTCGGCGAGCACGGGGCCCGGCTGTCGGGCGGCCAGCGGCAGCGGCTCGCGCTGGCCCGCGCGCTGCTCGCCGACTTCCCCGTGCTGATCCTGGACGAGCCCGCCGAGCATCTCGACCTGCCCACGGCCGACGCGCTCACCGCGGATCTGCTGGCCGCGACCGAGGGCCGTACGACCCTGCTGATCACCCATCGGCTGGCCGGTCTGGAAGCCGTCGACGAGGTGGTCGTGCTGGACGCGGGACGGGTGGTGCAGCGCGGGACGTACGCCGAGCTGGCGGCCGTGGAGGGGCCGTTGCGGGAACTGGCGGCGCGGGAGGCGGAGACGGAGGTGCTGGTGGGGGTGGGGCGGTAGGGGTGGCCGGCCCTTGGGTGGGCCTGGTGTGTCAGGCGACCCGGCGGCCCGCAAGGCTCCGATTTCCGACTCCTCGCCATGAGTCCGACTTTCTGCAATAGGCGGGACTAATTACCCTCGGGGCATGGCTGCCGTTCCGCCCGCCGGTCCCGCCGGTCCCGCCGGTCCCGCCGGTCCCGCCGGTCCCGCCGGTCCCGCCGGTCCCGCCGGTCCCGCCGGTCCCGCCGGTCCCGCCGGTCCCGC
>NZ_JBHYUG010000018.1:89067-110842 GCF_042749375.1 Streptomyces sp. NPDC059477
CGATGCCGGGGATCCCGGCGACGCGTCCTCCTGGGACCTGCCCAGTGGCCCCGATCCCCGGGTCGCGCGGCTGCTGGAGGCCATGCGGGCCGTCGGCAGTGGGCTGGAGCTGCATTCGACGCTGGACCGGATCTGCACGACCGCGGTCTCGCTGACGGACGCGCGCTATGCGGCCATCGGTGTGGTCGCCGAGGACCGGGACGGGCTGGTCGACTTCGTCTACCACGGCGTGGACGAGGCGACGGCCCGGCGGATCGGACGGCTGCCCGACGGGCACCGGGGCCTGCTCGGCGCGCTCGTCCACCACCCCGGGCCGGTACTGCTCGCCGACCTGGGATCCGACCCCCGATCCTGTGGCTTCCCGCCGCACCACCCGGCGATGCACAGCTTCCTGGGCGTCCCGATCCGGGTGCAGGGCGAGATCTTCGGCAATCTGTATCTGACCGAGAAGCGCGGCGGCGAGCCGTTCCACGCGGACGATCTCGGGATGGTGCGGCTGCTGGCCACCGAGGCGGGCATCGCGATCGGCAACGCCCGGTTGTACGAGGCGGCCACGCAGCGCGAGCGCTGGATCGACGGGTCCGTGGCCGTCACCACCGCGCTGCTGTCCGGGCAGGACGCCGACGACGCCCTCCAGGTCGTCGCCGAACAGGCCCGCAGACTGTCCGGATCGGCGGCCGGGTTCGTCCTGCTGCCCGCCGACGAGGGCGGCCTGGAGGTCGTCGCCGTGGCGGCCTCCGAGGCGGCGTCCAGCGCGCTCGGCCTGGTCGTCCCGCCGGACAGCCGGATCGTCGCCGAACTCCTCGACGGACGGGCGGTGTTCGTCGAGGACGCCGCCACCGACGGCCGGATGGTCACCCACCTCGCCTGTGCGTACGGCCCGACGATGCTGCTGCCGCTCCAGAGCGACGGCCGGGTCCTCGGCGCCCTGGTGCTGCCACGGGCGCGCGGCGAGCGCCCCTTCACCGAGACCGAGCGCACGCTGGCGATCCAGTTCGCCTCGCAGGCGGCGCTCGCGCTGATGATGGCCGAGGCCCAGCGGGACCGGGAGCGGCTCGCGGTGTTCGAGGACCGCGATCGGATCGCCCGTGACCTGCACGATTTGGTAATCCAACGGTTGTTCACGACCGGGATGATGCTGGAGAGCGCACAGCGCGGGCCGGTGGTGCCAGAGGTTCGCGACGGCGTGGGCCGGGCGGTCGACGAACTCGACGTCACCATCCAGGAGATCCGTACGGCCATCTTCGCGCTCCAGCAGGGCCCGGCCGAGGCGCCGGTCGGGCTGCGCACCCGGGTGCTGCGGGAGATCAACACGGCCGCCGTGCCGCTCGGGTTCAGGCCCGGGCACCGGTTCATCGGCCCTGTCGATGCCCTGGTGGGCGAGCTGACGGGCAAGAACCTCATCGCGGCGCTGCGCGAGACCCTCTCCAACGCCTTCCGGCACGCGGGCGCGTCACGCATCGACGTGGTCGTGGACTCGACGGTACGGCTGCCGGACGGCCGGGCGGGTGTCCGCCTCACGGTCGCCGACGACGGCGTCGGCATCCGCGAGGGCGGCCGGCGAAGCGGCCTGAGAAACCTCGGACTCCGTGCGGAGTCCCTGGGCGGCGCCAGCTGGTACGGGCCGGGGATCGGGGCGGACGGGGGCGGGACGACGGTGGTGTGGGAGGCGCCGTACTAGGACCGGTCGTCTCCTCTGCGGCTGCTCGGCGATGCCTCGCGCTGTTCCGGTGGCGCACTCGGTCCTCGTGGCGCCCCCCCCGCACGCCAACTTCCCCGCACCGGCCCCGACAGGCCCCGACAGGCCCCGACAGGCACGGACAGGCACGGACGGCACGTACCGGCACCGACACGCCGACCGGGGCACCCGTCCGCAGCAACCCGTCCCCCACCCGTACGACGTGAACATGCGGCCGTGCGCCCGCGCGGGCCACGATCGCTGACATGCGCTCACTTCGTCGCCGTCCCTTGCTCGTTCCGGTGCTGCTGTGTGCCGCCGCCGTGCTCGCGGCCCGGCCGACCGGGCCGTCGGAGAGCGGCGGCGCGGACGGTGGGACGGCCGCGCGGGTGGCCCGGTTGTACGAGGACGCGGCGGACACGGCCCGGCGGTACGAGGAGGGCAGGCGCGAGGCGGAGCGGCTGCGGACGCAGGCCCGGCGACTGGAGGGGCTGCTGGACGAGCGGCGGCGGGAGATCGCCGTGCTCCACGAGGATCTGGGGCGGATCGCCCGCGCCCAGTACCGCGACGGCGGCGGGCTGCCGACGGCCGCGCGGATCCTGCTCGCTGTCAATCCGGAGGAGCTGATGCGTAATCAGCATGTCTTCTCCCAGACGAACACGGCCGTCGGCAACGCCATCGACAAGAGCGTCCGCGCGGAGCGACGGCTCGCCGCCGACGAGGCGAGGGCCGCGGCGGCCTGGCGGGAGCTGGAGGAGCACACCGCCGAACTGGCCGAGCTGGAGCAGGACATCGAGACGAGGCTGGAGCGGGCGCGCAGCCGGTTGCAGGGTGAGGCCGACGCGTCCGCCGCCGCGGGCAGCTGCCGGGGGGCCGTGCAGCTGGACCAGCCGGAGGAGCGGCTCGCGCGGGAGTGGGTGGCGCCGGTCGAGACGTACGAACTGTCGGCCGGGTTCGGCAGCGGCGGGGCGCGCTGGGCCAACCGGCACACCGGGCAGGACTTCGCGGTGCCGATCGGCACGCCGGTGCGGGCGGTCGGGGCGGGCCGGGTGGTGCGGGTGAGCTGCGGCGGCGCCTTCGGCATCCAGGTCGTGCTCCAGCATCCCGGCGGCTACTACACGCAGTACGCCCATCTCGCGTCCGTCGCGGTCGACCAGGGCGAACGGGTGGCGCCGGGCCGGTGGATCGGCCAGGCCGGCACGACCGGCAACTCCACGGGGCCGCACCTGCACTTCGAGGTACGGGTCACCCCGGAACTGGGCTCGGGCGTGGACCCGATGCCGTGGCTCGGGGCACGCGGGGTGGGGCTGTGAGACGCGCCGGCCTGCGGGCAGAGGCAGAAAGGGGTGGCGGGCCGCTACCCCACCCGCTCGGCCAGCATCCGCTCGATCACCACGGCCACCCCGTCCTCGTTGTTCGCGACCGTGCGTCCCGAGGCGGCGGCGATGACGTCCGGGTGGGCGTTCCCCATGGCGTACGACCGTCCGGCCCAGGTCAGCATCTCGACATCGTTGGGCATGTCACCGAAGGCCACGACCTCCCGGGGCGATATCCCGCGCTCGGCGCAGCACAGGGCGAGGGTGCTGGCCTTGGAGACGCCCGGGCCGCTGATCTCCAGCAGCGCGCTGGGGCTGGAGCGGGTGACGTTGGCGCGGTCGCCGAGGGCGAGCCGGGCGACGGCGAGGAAGGCGTCGGGGTCCATCGTGGGGTGGTACGCGAGGATCTTGAGCACCGGCTCGGCGGCCCCCTGCGCGCCCCCGGCCAGCAGTTCCTCGGCCGGGGCCAGCGCGTCCGGCATCTCCATGTGCAGCTTGGGGTAGTCGGGCTCCTGGTTGAAGCCGTACGTCTGCTCCACCGCGTACACCGTGCCGGGCGCCGCGTCCCGCAGCAGTCGTACGGCGTCCAGCGCGTTCTCCCGTGCCAGCGCGCGCACCTTCACGAACCGGTGGCTGCCCGGCCCGCCGTGCAGATCGACGACGGCGGCGCCGTTGCCGCAGATGGCGAGGCCGTGCCCGTGGACATGGTCGCTGACGACGTCCATCCAGCGGGCGGGGCGACCGGTGACGAAGAAGACCTCGATGCCCGCCTCCTCGGCCGCCGCGAGGGCGGCGACGGTCCGTGGGGAGACCGATTTGTCGTCGCGCAGCAGGGTGCCGTCGAGGTCGGTGGCGATCAGGCGGGGCGGCGCGGCGGCGGCCGGGATGTCGGGCTGTCGAGTCGCTGAGGTCACCGGGCCATTGTCGCGCATATGCCAGTACGACCGGCCAGGAGTCGACGCATCCGCCTCCTGGCCGCCCCACCTGGGCGGACACCGGCCGACAGGGCCGCTACCCGAGCTGTGCCACCGCCTCCATCGCGATCTGCTGGAAGACCTTCTCGTCCGCCGCGAAGTCCGTGTCCGGGATCGGCCAGTGGATCACGATCTCGGTGAAGCCGATCTCCTGGTGGCGCCCGGCGAAGTCCACGAACGCGTTCAGCGACTCCAGCGGGCGCTGCCGGTCCGGGGTGAACCCGGTGAGCAGGATCTTGTCCAGCCCGGTCACGTCCCGGCCCAGCTCGGCGCAGGCGTCCGCGAGCCGCTCGGCCTGCTCCCGGATGGCCCGTACCGACTGCTCCGGGGTGCCGTTCTCGAACAGCTTCGGGTCCCCGGTGGTCACCCACGCCTGCCCATGACGGGCGGCGAGCCGCAGCCCGCGCGGCCCGGTCGCGGCGACGGCGAACGGCAGCCGCGGGCGCTGCACACACCCGGGGATGTTGCGGGCCTCGTGCGCCGAGTAGTAGTTGCCCTCGTACGAGACGGAGTCCTCGGTGAGCAGCCGGTCGAGCAGCGGTACGAACTCGCCGAACCGGTCGGCACGCTCCTTCGGCGTCCATGGCTCCTGCCCGAGCGCGGTGGCGTCGAAGCCGGTGCCCCCGGCGCCGATCCCGAGCGTGAAACGTCCGCCGGAGAGGTCGTCGAGCGAGATCAGCTCCTTGGCGAGGGTCACCGGATGCCGGAAGTTCGGCGAGGTGACCAGCGTGCCCAGGCGCATCCGCTCGGTGACTCCGGCGGCGGCCGTCAGCGTCGGCACGGCACCGAACCACGGGTCGTCGCGGAAGCTGCGCCAGGACAGATGGTCGTAGGTGTACGCGGTATGGAACCCGAGCTGTTCGGCCCGCTCCCAGGGCGCCCGACCCCCCTCCTGCCAGCGGCGATACGGAAGGATCACGGTGCTCAGGTGCAGGCTCATGCCTTCGAGCCTAAGCGGCCGGGGCCTGTTTCACGTGAAACAGTCACCGTACGCGTCCGCTCAGCCACGGCGTGAGGCTGATCATCGTGACCGCCTGCTTGTAGGTGCGGTCGCCGGGCAGCGGCACGATCAGGAAGTAGCCGGGCGGGAAGAAGCGGCCCTTGACATAGGCCAGGCCGCCGAAGACCGAGCGGAGAAAGCCGGGCACCTCGTCGCGCGGGATGTCGTGGAACTCCACGCCTTCCACCTTGATCAGCGCGTCGTCGTCGGGGAAGAGCCGGACGTCCACCACGGGGGAGCCGCCGAACTCGGCGTACGCCTCGTGCGGCAGCGAACCATCCGGGTCGGTGGTGACGCCGACGCCCGACGCGCTGCGCCGCGAGGTCTGGTCGGCGCCGATGTCATGGCTGACCTGGATCTCACGGGCGTACTCCGCGGCGATGGCCCGGAGGGCGGTGACGGCGGCCTCGGTGGTGGGGAGGTGGTCCATAGGACGATCATGCGACGAAGAGCGCGGCTGACGCGACCGTCGGTGTTTCCGGGTACTCGGGTGTTCAGGGCGTACGGAGGTCGCCGCGACCGTCGGTGGGCACCGGAAGCCGCAGAACGGTGGCCCTCACCGTGGCCGTCAGCGCCGCCGTCACCGCGTCCCGGGGAACCGCAGATACTCCGGGGGTACCCCCTTCGTCAGCCACACCCCGTTCGCGCTGACGTGGAACACATGGCCGTCACCGTGCATGGCCCCGGCGTCCACGGCCAGTACGATCGGCCGTCCCCGGCGCGCCCCCACGCGCGTGGCGGTCTCCCGGTCGGCCGACAGGTGCACGTCGTGCCGGTTCATCGGCCGCAACCCCTGCGCGCGGATCGCGTCCAGATGGCGGGCGACGGTGCCGTGGTAGAGGTACGGCGGTGGGGTGGCCGGCGGGAGGCCGAGGTCCACGTCGACGCTGTGGCCCTGGCTGGCGCGGATGCGGGTGTCCTCGATCGCGAACCGCTTCTTGTCGTTCGTGGCGACCACCTGGTCCAGTTCCTCGCGGGTGAACCGGAAGCCATGGGCCGTCGCCGCGGCCATCAGCGCGTCGATCTCGACCCAGCCGCCCTCGTCGAGGACCAGCCCGATCCGGTCCGGCTGATGGCGAAGGTGCTTGGAGAGGTACTTCGACACCTTCACCGTGCGTCTTTCATCCATCGCACCAGGGTGCCGGGCGAGACCTGAATCACGCATATGATTTTGCGGTCCCAGGTTTGATCCACAACCAACTGTAGTTATCCACAGGCGAATTGGCGGTTCTGTGGACAACCACCCTTCGTTTCCATGGCTTTCGCGAAGAAGGCACGGATGCAGGTGATTTGGTGAAATCGGGTGCGAGTAATCGGAGTTCCCCAACTCGCCGCCCTATATGGGTGGTTCCACCCGCGCCAGCGCCCGCAGTGCCCTCGGCATCACCCGCGACAGCAGGCGCGCCCCACGCGCCTCTGGCGTCACGGCGACCACCGCCTCATTGCGCACCACGGCCCGCAGAATCGCGTCGGCGACCTTTTCCGGCGGGTAGTTGCGCAGCCCGTACAGCCGCGCGGTGCGCTTCCGGCGGCGCTTCTCCTCCTCCGCGTCCACCCCCGCGAAGTGGGCCGTGGAGGCGATGTTGGTGTTGACCAGGCCGGGGCACACCGCGGTGACTCCGATACCCCGGCCCGCGAGTTCGGCCCGCAGACACTCGCTCAGCATCAGTACGGCCGCCTTGGTGGTGCCGTAGGCGGACAGCACCTTGGACGGCTGATAGGCCGCCGCCGAGGCGATGTTGACGATCTGGCCGCCCTGTCCGCGCTCGGCCATCTGCCTGCCGAAGAGGCGGCAGCCATGGATCACGCCCCAGAGGTTGATGCCCAGGACCTCGCGCCAGTCGTCCGTGGTGGTGTCGAAGAACGAACCGGACAGCCCTATACCGGCGTTGTTGACCAGCACGTCCACCACGCCGTGCTCGGTGGCGACCTCCTCCGCGAGCCTCTCCATGGCCTGCTCGTCGGAGACGTCGACCGTCTTCGCCCAGGCACCCGGCGCGCCGATCGCCCGGGCCATCTCGGCGGTCCTGGCGGCGGTTTCGGCATCCCGGTCGACCGCGATCACCCGCGCGCCCGCCTCGGCGAACGCCAACGCCGTCGCCCGCCCTATGCCGCTGCCCGCGCCCGTGACCAGCACCAACTGCCCGCCGAATCGGTCGGCGTGGCGGCCGGTGGCCTCCTGTGGGGTGGCCCGACCGCCCTCGACTCCGGTGACGAACTCCTCGATCCACGCGCACAGTTGGTCGGGCCGGGTGCGCGGGATCCAGTGCTTGGCGGGCAGCGTCCTGCGGGTCAGCCGCGGAGCCCACCGTTCCAGATCGTCGTACAGCCGCGCGGACAGAAACGCGTCGCCCAGGGGCGTGATGAGCTGCACCGGTACGCGCGCGTAGGCGTCGGGGCGCGGCCTGCCCAGCCGCCGCCGTACGTTGTCCCGGTACAGCCAGACGCCGTGGGCGGCGTCCTGGGGCAGTGACGGGGTGGGGTAGTCGTCGCCTGGGATCTGCTCGACGCGCTCCAGGAACTTCGGCCAGCGCCTGCCGAGCGGACCGCGCCAGGCCAGCTCCGGCAGTACGGGCGTATGCAGCGCGTACACGTACCAGGACCTGGCGCCCTGGCCGAGGAGCTGGCCGACCCGGCGCGGGGTGGGACGCTTCAGGCGCCGGTCGATCCAGTGGGCGAAGTGATCGAGCGACGGGCCCGATATCGACGTGAAAGAGGCGATACGTCCCTCGGTGCGCGGAACGGTCACGAACTCCCACGACTGCACCGAGCCCCAGTCGTGCCCCACCAGATGCACCGGCCGGTCCGGGCTGACCGCGTCGGCCACCGCCAGGAAGTCGTCCGTGAGCTTCTCCAGCGTGAACCCGCCCCGCAGCGGCTGCGGCGCCGTGGAGCGGCCATGGCCCCGCACGTCGTACAGCACCACATGGAAGCGGCCGGCGAGCCGGACGGCGACCTTCGACCACACCTCCTTGCTGTCCGGGTATCCGTGCACCAGGACGACTGTCGGCGCCGCGGCGTCGCCCAGCTCCACGACGCACAGCTCGACGCCGCCGGTCGCCACCCGGCGCTCCCGCGCCCCTTCGAGGGAGGCCATGCCCCCGTCGCCCAGCGTCATTTCTCCTCCCGCTGTCGTCATGGAATCCCCGTCCACCGGTCGCGGTGCGTGGTCGTCACCTGGCTTCGCCGAATCTCGCAGTCGTTGGACCACGCGTCAACAAGGGCTGTGCCGGCCGGTCGCTCCCCGGCCTCTCGGGCGGCCCTCTCGGGGTGGGGCCGGGCCCCCCTTCAGGGGGACCTTAGGGATCCCCTACTACTCCAGAGTGAGGAGAAGACGGCTCTCCGGTCTGACGACCGGCGTGGCCCGTATCACTATGTTCGTACCTGTGACTGTGATCGCGACCGAAAGCCTGAGCAAGCGGTTCCCCAGGGTGACCGCTCTTGACCGGCTCTCCGTGGACGTCGGGCCCGGTGTGACCGGACTCGTCGGAGCCAATGGAGCCGGCAAGTCCACACTGATCAAGATCCTGCTGGGTCTGTCCCCCGCCACCGAGGGCCGCGCCGAAGTGCTCGGCCTCGACGTCGCCACAAAGGGCGCCGACATCCGCGAGCGCGTCGGCTACATGCCGGAGCACGACTGCCTGCCGCCCGACGTCTCGGCCACCGAGTTCGTCGTGCACATGGCCCGGATGTCCGGCCTCCCGCCCACCGCCGCCCGCGAGCGCACCGCCGACACCCTGCGCCACGTCGGGTTGTACGAGGAGCGCTACCGCCCCATCGGCGGCTACTCCACGGGCATGAAGCAGCGCGTCAAACTCGCCCAGGCGCTGGTCCACGACCCGAAGCTGGTCTTCCTCGACGAGCCGACCAACGGCCTCGACCCGGTCGGCCGTGACGAGATGCTCGGCCTGATCCGCCGCATCCACACCGACTTCGGCATCTCCGTCCTGGTCACCTCCCATCTGCTGGGCGAGCTGGAGCGCACCTGCGACCACGTGGTGGTGGTCGAGGGCGGCAAGCTGCTGCGCTCCAGCTCCACCACCGACTTCACCCAGATCACCACCACCCTCGCCATCGAGGTGACCGACACCGACACCCACCCCGACGGCACGCGCACCATGCGCGAGGCGCTCACCGCCCGCGGGCTGGAGGTCCACGACGGCAGCGGCCTGCCCGGCGCCGGCCACACCCTGCTGCTCACCGCGCGGGGCGAGGAGACATACGACGTGGTCCGCGACCTGGTGGCCGACCTCGGCCTCGGCCTGGTGCGCATGGAGCAGCGCCGGCACCACATCGCGGAGGTCTTCAAGGACGACGCGGCAGACACAGCGGACACGGCCGACGTGCCCCGGAGCGAGCGGAAGGAGGCGGTCGGCCATGGCAGTTGAGCACCCCGTCGCCCCGCCCGGCGACCAGACCCGTATCCACAACATCGGATACCGCAACTACGACGGCCCCCGCCTCGGCCGGGCCTACGCCCGCCGCTCGCTGTACTCGCAGTCCCTGCGCGGCGCCTACGGCCTCGGCCGCTCGGTGAAGTCCAAGGTGCTGCCGATGCTGCTGTTCGTGGTGATGTGCGTGCCCGCGGCCATCATGGTCGCCGTCGCCGTCGCCACCAACGCCAAGGAACTCCCCCTCGACTACACCCGCTACGCGATCGTGATGCAGGCCGTGATCAGCCTGTACGTCGCCTCGCAGGCGCCCCAGTCGGTGTCGCGCGACCTGCGCTTCAAGACCGTCCCGCTGTACTTCTCGCGGCCGATCGAGACCTCCGACTACGTGCGCGCCAAGTTCGCGGCGCTGGCCTCCGCGCTGTTCGTCCTGACCGCCGCCCCGCTGCTGGTGCTGTACGTGGGCGCTCTGCTGGCCAAGCTGGACTTCGCCGACCAGACCAAGGGATTCGCACAGGGACTCGTCTCCGTGGCTCTGCTCTCACTGCTGTTCGCCGGCCTCGGCCTGGTCATCGCCTCGGTGACCCCGCGCCGCGGCTTCGGCATCGCCGCCGTCATCGCCGTCCTGACCATCTCCTACGGCGCGGTCTCCACCCTCCAGTCCATCGCCGAGGTCCAGGGCAGCACCGAGGCCGTCCCGTGGATCGGGCTGTTCTCCCCGATCACCCTGATCGACGGCGTACAGACCGCGTTCCTCGGCGCGAACTCTGCGTACCCCGGGGGCACCGGCCCCTCCGCGGGCGAGGGCGTGGTCTTCGTCCTGGCCGTCCTGGGCTTCATCGCCGCCTGCTACGGCCTCCTGATGCGCCGCTACCGAAAGGCCGGACTGTGACCACGCTCTCCATCGACCATGTCTCCCGCTGGTTCGGCAATGTGGTCGCCGTCAACGACATCACCATGACCATCGGCCCCGGCGTCACCGGCCTGCTCGGCCCCAACGGCGCCGGAAAGTCCACCCTGATCAACATGATGGGCGGCTTCCTGGCCCCCTCCACCGGCACGGTCACCCTCGACGGCGAGCCGGTCTGGCGCAACGAGCAGATCTACCGGCACATCGGCGTCGTCCCCGAGCGCGAGGCGATGTACGACTTCCTCACCGGCCGCGAATTCGTCGTCGCCAACGCCGAACTGCACGGCCTGGGCGACAAGGAGGCGCAGCGGGCGCTGGCCACCGTCGACATGGAGTACGCCCAGGACCGCAAGATCGCCACCTACTCCAAGGGCATGCGCCAGCGCGTGAAGATGGCGTCCGCCCTGGTCCACGAGCCCTCGCTGCTTCTGCTCGACGAGCCTTTCAACGGCATGGACCCCCGCCAGCGGATGCAACTGATGGACCTGCTGCGCAGAATGGGCGACGAGGGCCGTACGGTCCTGTTCTCCTCCCACATCCTCGAAGAGGTCGAGCAACTCGCCTGGCACATCGAGGTCGTGGTCGCCGGACGCCACGCGGCCAGCGGTGACTTCCGCAAGATCCGCCGCCTGATGACCGACCGGCCGCACCGCTATCTGGTGCGCTCCAGCGACGACCGCGCGCTGGCCGCCGCGCTGATCGCCGACCCGTCGACATCCGGCATCGAGGTCGACCTCGCCGAGGGCGCGCTGCGTATCCAGGCCGTCGACTTCGGCCGCTTCACCGCCCTGCTGCCGCGGGTCGCCCGCGACCACGGCATCCGTCTGCACACGGTCTCGCCGTCCGACGAGTCGCTCGAATCCGTGTTCTCGTATCTCGTCGCGGCGTAGGAGGCCCAAGATGTACGACCCCACAGTCGCCCGGCTCACCTACCGGGCGCTGCTCGGCCGGCGCCGGGCCCTGATCCTCGGCGCGCTGCCGATGCTGCTGATCGTGATCGCCGTGATCGTGCGCGCTCTGGTCGGCACCGACGACCAGACCACCAGCGACCTGCTCGGCGGCCTCGCGCTCGCCACGATGGTGCCGCTCATCGGCGTGATCGCCGGTACCGGCGCGATCGGCCCGGAGATCGACGACGGCTCGGTGGTGTATCTGCTCTCCAAGCCGATCAAGCGGCCGACGATCATCTTCACCAAGCTGATCGTGGCGATCGCCGTGACCATGGTCTTCTCGGCGCTGCCGACCCTGATCGCCGGATACATCCTCAACGGCAACGGACAGCAGGTGGCCATCGCCTACACCGTGGCCGCGCTGGTCGCCTCGATCGCGTACGCCGCGCTGTTCCTGCTGCTGGGCACGGTCTCCCGGCACGCGGTGGTGTTCGGCCTGGTCTATGCCCTGGTCTGGGAGGCGCTGTTCGGCTCCCTGGTGCCGGGCGCGCGCACCCTCAGCGTCCAGCAGTGGTCGCTGGCGGTCGCCCAGAAGGTCTCCGGCGGTGACCTGGTCACCTCGGACGTGAGCCTGACCACGGCGACGGTCCTGCTGGTCGCGGTGACCGTCCTCGCCACCTGGTACGCCGGGCAGAAGCTGCGCACGCTGACGCTCGCCGGGGAGGAGTGACAGCACCCTCGCGGGGCCGCTGGTGAGGCTCCCGTTCTTGACGGGGGCTTCACCGGCACCGAGGCACACTGGCGGGACGGGACAACGGAGATGTCCCGAAAAGTACGCCTGAGTCCACGGGGGACGCACGTCGGGAAGGAACGGGGATGGCAGACAAGACGCCGGCCACCGGCGACCACGACGGTGACCGTGCCGGGCAGCGCGCCGGGGACCCCGAGGGGGACTGGGACGAGGACCTCGTCCTGGACGAGGAGTTCATCCACTCCGCCGGGACGACCGAGCCGTCCGCCCGCGCCCGGATGCTGGCCGCCCGGTGGAGCCGCAAGGCGCCGGAGCCGCAGCCGTGGCGCTCGGACGAGCCGCCCGCGGGGTGGTTCTTCAGCAAGGGGCGTCGGCGCAGGTGGCGCCGGGAGTAGTGGGGGCGGCTGTCCGCCGGGGTGTGGCCCGGGTGCCGTGCCGGTGCCGACTTGGTGCCGCCTCGTGCTGACCCTTCCGCATCGGAATTCGGTGGCGTCCAACTTGCCGTACCGGCACAGTGGTTCGTGCCCAGGATGCCGGATCGGATCCGCGCCAGGGACGGGGGTGGAGCCGGGCGATGTCCCTGCACGACAGTGTGTTCGGCTCCTGGGGCGGTCGCTTCGAGCACGTGAGGCCGGGGGGCTTTGCGTGGACCGCCCACCCCTCCGGGGGGATTGGTTTGGTGCGGGTGGGTGGGGGCTGGTCGCGCGGTTCCCCGCGCCCCTGGGGCGTTGGGGGTGGCGCCCGCTGACGAGTGATCGCCCTCCTCTCAAGAACCCTCCGCCGCCTCCCTCTGTTCTCTCGCGTCCGCGATGCGGTCCAGTTCTCGCATGGCCTCGGCGTGGGCGCTCAGCCGGCGGCGGAGGGAGCCGGTGGTGAAGAGGGCGGCGCCGGTGAGGGAGACAGGGAGGGAGAGGCCGAGGAGGGTGACGATCTCGGGCCAGTCGCGTTCGTTGGCGCAGTGGTCGCCGCTCTGGATGCCCTCGTTGGCTGTGCCGCGGACGGTGAAGAGGCGGGACTCGCAGTCGTCGGGGTACTTGTCGTCGGGGTGGCGGTCGGCGGAGTACGGCGTGACCAGCAGCACCGCACACCACGTCCACAGCACCCCCGCCACCACGAGCAGGGCGAGACCCCAGGCCCGTATCCGCCCGGCACGGTCGCGGAAGTCCAGGTCGTACTCACGTGATCGCATGACGGGCGAACGTAGCCGTAGGGCCGGGCCCGTCTCAACCCGGCGCGACCGGGGCGCCTCGGCCCCGCAGGGCCGGATCGGCTCAACCCGACACGACCAGGCCCGCTGAACCCTGCACAACCGACCCCGCTCAACCCTGCACAAGTCGGCCCCGCTCAACCCGGTACGACCGTCCCGCTCAGCTCAGCAGGCGTTCCAGGACCACCGCGATGCCGTCCTCGTCGTTGGAGGAGGTCACCTCGTCGGCCACGGCCTTCAGTTCGGCATGGGCGTTGGCCATGGCTACGCCCCGGGTCGCCCAGCCGAACATGGGGACGTCGTTGGGCATGTCGCCGAAGGCGATGGTGTCGCCGGCCTTCAGGCCGAGACGGCGGGCGGCGAGGGAGAGCCCGGTCGCCTTGGAGAGGCCCAGGGGGAGGAGTTCGACGACGCCCTCACCGGCCATGGCGACGCTGACGAAACCGCCGGCGGCCTGGCGGGCGGCCTCGGCGAGTTCGTCGTCCGACAGTTGCGGGTGCTGTATGTAGATCTTGTTCAGCGGGGCCGTCCACAGATCGGACACGTCCGTGAAGGCGACGGCCGGGAGGTTGCCGTGGAGGGCGTATCCGGGGCCGATCAGGACATCGCCGTCCAGGCCGTCCCGGCTCGCCGCCAGGAACAGTGGGCCGACCTCCGCCTCGATCTTCGCCAGGGCGATGGCCGCGAGCTGCCGGTCCAGGGTGACGGAGGTCAGCAGACGGTGCTCTCCGGCGTCGTACACCTGCCCGCCCTGGCCGCAGACGGCGAGGCCCTGGTAGCCGAGGTCGTCGAGGATGGAGCGGGTCCAGGGGACCGCGCGGCCGGTGACGACGATGTGCGCGGCGCCCGCCTCCGTGGCGGCGGCGAGCGCCTCACGGGTGCGGCCGGAGACCGACCCGTCGGAGCGCAGAAGCGTTCCGTCGAGGTCGGTCGCGATCAGTCGGTAGGCGAGGGGAGCGGCGCTCACTTGGCCACCGGTTCCAGCAGCTCCCGGCCGCCCAGATAGGGGCGCAGCACCTCGGGGACGCGGACGGAGCCGTCGGCCTGCTGGTGGTTCTCCAGGATCGCGACGATCGTGCGCGGTACGGCGCACAGGGTGCCGTTGAGGGTGGCCAGCGGGCGGACGGTCTTGCCGTCACGCATCCGGATGGAGAGCCGGCGGGACTGGAACTCGGTGCAGTCGGACGTCGAGGTCAGCTCGCGGTACTTGCCCTGCGTCGGGATCCACGCCTCGCAGTCGAACTTGCGCGAGGCGGAGGCGCCGAGGTCGCCGGAGGCCACGTCGATCACCCGGTACGGCAGCTCCAGCGAGGTCAGCCACTGCTTCTCCCAGTCCAGCAGGCGCTGGTGCTCGGCCTGGGAGTCCTCGGGGGCGACGTACGAGAACATCTCGACCTTGTCGAACTGGTGTACGCGGAAGATGCCCCGGGTGTCCTTGCCGTGCGAGCCGGCCTCGCGGCGGAAGCACGGCGAGAAGCCGGCGTAGCGCAGCGGGAGGCGGTCGGCGTCGAGGATCTCGTCCATGTGGTAAGCGGCGAGCGGGACCTCGGAGGTGCCGACCAGGTAGAGGTCGTCCTTGCCGAGGTGGTAGACGTCCTGCGCGGCCTGGCCGAGGAAGCCGGTGCCCGCCATCGACTGGGGGCGGACCAGGGCCGGGGTCAGCATGGGGGTGAAGCCGGCCGCCGTGGCCTGCGCGATCGCCGCGTTGACCAGGGCCAGCTCCAGCAGGGCGCCGACGCCGGTGAGGAAGTAGAAGCGGGAGCCGGAGACCTTCGCGCCGCGCTCGACGTCGATGGCGCCGAGCAGCGTGCCCAGCTCCAGATGGTCCTTGGGGGTGAAGCCCTCGGCGTCGAAGTCGCGGATCGTGCCGTGCGTCTCCAGGGTGACGAAGTCCTCCTCGCCGCCGACGGGCACGTCGGGGTGGACGAGGTTGGAGAGCTGGACGAGGAGTTCCTGGGTCTCGGTGGCGGCGGCGTCGCGCTCGGCGTCGGCGGCCTTGACGTCCGCGGAGAGCTGGCTCGCCTGCTTCAGCAGCTCGGCCTTCTCGTCGCCGGTGGCCCTGGGGATCCGCTTGCCGAGCTGCTTCTGCTCGGCGCGCAGCTCGTCGAAGCGAACGCCGGAGGACCTGCGCCGCTCGTCGGCGGCCAGGAGGGAGTCGACGAGCGCGACATCCTCTCCACGGGCGCGCTGGGAGGCGCGCGCACGGTCGGGGTCCTCACGGAGCAGGCGAAGGTCAATCACGCGCTCCAGGCTACCGGTGTGCGAGGACGGCTCACGACCCATAAAGGGGCGGTGTGACTTACGAGCTGTTACATACGGTTATGGGGGAATTGCCGCTTGTGTCAAGGAAAGTCGCCACCCTTCCCTGGAACGGGGGACCCCGATGGTGCCCGGTTGACCGGATTTCCTTGCGGGGAAAGGGACTTGGCGGTTCGGTTGTCCACAGGAGTCCACGCCTGCGAGAAGTTATCCACAGGCTGTGTGGAAGATCTGTGGACGTTGGAATTGATCACTCCGAATCGTCCGGCCGACCTCCGGGATTCCCGGTTGAAACCTCACCTAAGCCCACGTTCGAGTGGAAATGAGTAACTCTCAAGAGTTGCCCGAGGGAAAACAGTGGACGAAGGGTGACCTGCCCGTCGGTGGACGAATCGGGGGTCCGTAGGGCGATTTGTCGACCGACTCGCACCGCAGTGTCGACTTGTCCCCAGGTCGAGAAGCCCACCTGTGGATAACTTCTGTGGATAACGAAAATCGGCAGGTAGGACTGGTGTGGTGAGTGTGGCAGGCGTGGCTGGTGTGGTGGGTGCCACGGGTGCGAAGGGTGTGACAGCGGGGACTGACCGGTGGGGTCAGGCCCACCCGGTGTCACCCGGTGACACCCGACCGACCCGGCAGCCCCCGGTGATACCCGGCGGAACTCGGAGGAACTCGGCAGGCCCCGCAAGGCCCCGTACAGCCCGACCCCGCGTTCTAGAACCGACCGTCCTGGCAGCGCGCGACCCAGTCCGCCGCCGCCATGAACTCGTCCTCCGATGTCCCGGGCAGCGGCGCCCGGAGATCCGCGGCCGTCACATCCGCACGCGGGTACGAGCCCAGGAACCGTACCTGGAGGCAGATCCGCTTCAGCCCGGTCAGGGCCTCGGCCACCCGGCGGTCGGAGATATGGCCCTCGGCGTCGATGCAGAAGCAGTAGTTGCCGATGCCGGCGCCGGTCGGGCGGGACTGGAGCAGCATCAGGTTGATGCCCCGGCTGGCGAACTCGCCGAGCAGATCACGCAGCGCGCCGGGGTGGTCGTCGCGCTGCCACAGCACCACCGACGTCTTGTCCGCGCCGGTCGGCGCCGCGGGCCGGGCGGGGCGGCCCACCAGCACGAACCGGGTCTGCGCGTTCTCCGCGTCGTGGATCCCGGTCTCCAGCGCCTCCAGGCCGTACCGGGCGGCGGCGAACTCGCCCGCGAAGGCGGCGTCGTACTGCCCCTCCTGGACCAGCCGGGCCGCGTCCGCGTTCGAGGCGGCCGACTCCCAGTGCGCGTCCGGGAGGTTCCGCTTGAGCCAGTTGCGCACCTGGGGCTGGGCCGCCGGGTGCGCGGAGACGGTCTTGATCTCCGACAGCGTCGTACCGGGCCGGACCAGCAGCGCGAAGGCGATCGACAGCAGCACCTCGCGGTAGATCATCAGCGGTTCGCCCGCGACCAGCTCGTCCAGGGTGGTGGTGATGCCGCCCTCGACGGAGTTCTCGATCGGCACGAACGCGGCCTCGGCCTCGCCCGCGCGCACCGCGTCCAGCGCGGATTGCACGGACACATACGGGATCAGCTCCCGGGTGGCCGTCTCCGGAAGCGTCCGCAGGGCGGCTTCGGTGAAGGTGCCCTCAGGACCGAGATACGCATAGCTCGCTGGCATGCCCTCACCCTAATGGGCCCGGGGAGGAGGGGGTGACCGGTCGCATGGCGGCCACCCGGGCCCCAGCCCCCTCACCCTCCCCTCACGCCCCGCAGCGACCCCCCTCACGCCCCGCAGCGGTCCCCGACCCACCCCCACGACAACCCCCGTCACCCCTCCAGCAACCCCTGCCCCACATACCCCCCCTCCACCGCGCCCCCCGGCACCGCGAACAGCCCGCTCGCCTCGTGCCGGATGAACGCCGACAACGCGTCCCCCCGGTCCAGCTTCCGCTGCACCGGTACGAAGCCACGCAGCGGATCGGCCTGGAAACACACGAACAGCAGCCCGGCGTCCGGCACCCCGTCGGCGTCGAAGCCGTCGTGGTACGAGAACGGCCGCCGCAGCATCGCCGCACCCCCGTTCTGATCGGGCCGGGTGATCCGGGCGTGCGCGTTGATCGGCACCACCAGACCGCCCTCGGCGTCCGTCCTGTCCAGCTCCATCTCGGTGGTCTCGGTCCCCCCGGACAGCGCCGCCCCGTCGGACTTGCGGCGCCCGATGACGTCCTCCTGGTCCTTGACCGGCAGCCGCTCCCAGTCGTCGAGGAGCATGCGGATCCGGCGTACGACGACGTACGAACCGTCCGCCATCCACTCGGGGTCCTTGGCGGGTGTGCCCGGCACCCAGATCCGCTCGTCGAAGTCGGCCTCCGACGGCTGCGGATTGCGGGTGCCGTCGATCTGCCCCATGAGGTTGCGCGTGGTCATGGGCCGGGCGGTGGCCCCCGGCGACCGGTTGAAACCGTTCATCTGCCAGCGGACGCGGGCCGCGCTGCCCGCGTCCTTCTGGATCGCGCGCAGGGCGTGGAAGGCCACCAGGGAGTCGTTGGCGCCGATCTGCACCCAGAGATCACCGTTGCTGCGGGCCTTGTCGAGCTGGTCCGAGGAGAAGTCGGGCAGCGGGTCGAGCGAGGCGGGCCGCTGCTGCTCCAGGCCGGTGCGCCCGAAGAAGCTGTGCCCGAAACCGAAGGTCACGGTGAGGGCGGACGGCCCGGCGTCACGGGCCACATCCGTGTCGCCCTGGGCGGCGGGCTCGCCCGCCATCAACCGGCGGGCCGTCTCCGACCAGCGGCGCAGCAGCGTGGCGGCCTCCTTGCGTCCGGCGCCCGCCGCCAGGTCGAAGGCGACGAGATGACCGCACGCGTGCATGGCCGTGGTGATGCCGGGCTGATGTTTCCCGTGAAACATCGCCTCCTCGGCGCCGACCGAGGTCAGCGGGGTCGCTGCGGCGGGCGCGGAGGCGTAGCCGACGGCTCCTCCGGCGGTACCGAGGACGAGCCCGGTGGCACCGGCGGTGCCGAGGAGGGTCCGCCGCGAGAAACCACCCTGGGGGCGGGTCTTCGGGGCGGTGCCGTCCGGGAGGGGGGCCGCTTCCGTCCGGGCCCCGGGTACGGACTGGTCAGCCCCGTCGGCCGTCCTGCCGTCGGCCTTGGCCTCAGCTCTGCCGTCAGCTCTGCCGTCTCCCGTCTCGTTGCCTCCCGGCTTGTCGCCTCCCGCCTTGTCGTCCGTCCTGTGGTCAGCCGTGTGGTCAGCCATGATCTGTGCTCAGCCGATCTGCGCGTTCTTGGAGACGGTCACCTGGTCGATGTCGGAAGTCCGTACGGTCACGGCGATCTCCCACTCGCCCGCTGTGGGGATCTGCACCCCACTCGCCGACCAGTGCCCGGTGGTGATGTGGTCCGGGACCATGGGCAGCGGCCCGATGTCCTCGGACTTCAGGGTGAAGGCGAGCTTCACCTCGGGAAGGTCGAAGGCCCGTCCGTTGGGCCGTTCGCCATATACGTGCACGTCGTTGGCGCCGACCCGCGCGGGATCGATGTCGACCCGTACGACGCCCTTGCCGTCCTCGCCGCCCGTGTCGAACGGCAGGTCGAGCGTCACCGCCCCGGTCGCCGGGGACGAGGCGGCCGGGGAAGCCGCGGCGGCCTTGGCGTCCAGCTCCGTACGGCCCGGTTCGGTCGAGGTCAGCGCGGTCGTCACGGCGAGTACGACGACGGCCACCCCGGCCTCGGCGAGCACCGAGCGACGCAGCCCGAAGCGCTGGGGGTCGGCGTCCCGCAGCCGCTTCCGGGTGGCCGTCTCGGTGGCGGCCCGCTGCCGGGCGAGCTGCGCGGCCCGCTTGCTGTCGCCGGATGACGAGGACGAAGCCGATGAAGCCGGGGAGGACGATGAAGCAGAGGAAGACGATGAAGAGGACGAGGACGAGGACAAGGACGAGGACGAGGAGGCCGCCCCCGCCGCCCGCACCGTCTCCTTCGCGCGCCCCCCGCCCCCGGCCGGCACCTCCGCCAGCCCGGCCGTCCAGCGGCGGGACAGCCACGCGATGCCCACCAGCACCGCCACCAGCCCCAGCTTGACCAGCAGCAACCGGCCGTAGCCGGTGTCGGTGAAGGCGGCCCAGGAGCCCAGCTGGCGCCAGGACTGGTACACGCCGGTCACCACCAGGACGACCACGCTGCCGAAGGCGACCTGGGAGAAGCGGTGGACGGCGGCGGAGTCCAGGGGCGTCTCGGCGGGCGCCCGGTACAGCGCGACGAGCAGCGTGCACAGGCCGCCCAGCCAGGCGGCGACGGCGAGCAGATGGAGCACGTCCACCGGCATCGCGATACCGGTCTGGATGCCGGTCGAGGCGTGCTCGGCCATCGCCCAGCTCGCCGCGAGCCCGGCGGCGACCACGACGCCGCCGACGGCCAGCCCGAGGGTCAGATCCCGCTTCTCGGCGTCCTCCCGTTTGTCGTACGCCCCGAAGAGCACGGCGATGAACAGCGCGGCGGCGGCGAGCAGCAGCAGCCGGGAGACCAGGGCGGCGCCGGTCTTGGTCTGGAGCACCTCGCCGAGCAGGTCCAGATCGAAGATGTCCCCGACCTTGCCGGACGTGGTGTACGTGCCCCGCAGGAGCAGCAGCCACAGCGTCGCCGCGGTCAGCGCGACCCACCCCGAGACCACCAGCCGCTGCACGGCCCGCACCCCGGACCCGCGCTGCCAGCAGACGAGGACGAAGGCGGCGCCACCGGCCAGCAGGATGAAACCGGCGTACGACACATACCGCCCGGTGTCGTACAGCGCGCCGACGACCCCGCCGCCGTTGTTCTGCCCCTCGACGGAGGCCGAGGTCGCGGAAGGGGCACCGATGGAGAAGGTGTAGGCGCCCGCGACGGGATGGCTGTCGGCGGAGACGACCTGGTAGGTGACGGTGTACGTGCCGTCGGGCAGGCCCGCGTGCAGTTTCACCACGTAGGTGGTGCCGCCGGTGTTGTCCGGCACGCCCGTGTCGGCGCGTGCGCCCTTGGGGTCGAGGACGCGCAGGCTGCCCTCGGGGGCGGAGACCGGCTCGGAGAAGGTCAGCGAGACCTGGGCCGGGGCCTGGTCGACCACCGCCCCCTGCTGGGGGTCGCTGCCGGTCAGCGCGGCATGGGCGGAGGCCGGTGCGGCGCCCAGGAACAGCGCGCCGGTGACCGCCACGAGCAGCAGCACCAGGCTCCGCAGACGGGGGGCGATGGAGTACCTCAAGGTGGTCCTTCCCTCACTGGCCGGACGCGGGGGTGTACGTCGCCGCCTTCACCGGAATCTCGACGTCGACCGGCGAGAGACCCGCGAAGTGCAGCTTCACGGCGACCTTCTCGCCTTCCAAGGGCTTGCGCGTCAGCTTTTCGAACATCAGATGGTTGCCGCCGCTGCTCAGCGCGAGTTCCCCGCCCGCCGGGACGGCGAGGGACTCGACCGCGCGCATCGAGCCCTCGACCGTCTCGTGCACGGTGACCTCGCCGACATCGCTGGTCACGGAGACCAGCTCGGCCTTCTCCCCGCCGCTGTTGGAGATGGTCAGGAAACCGGCCGCCATGGAGTCCGACACGGGCTGCGGCATATAGGCGCCGGAGACGGACAGCTCGGCGCCGGCCGATCCGCCGTCGCCCGCCGAGCCGTCGCCGGACCCGCAGCCGGTCAGGAGCAGTACGCCGGTCAGCAGGGCGGCGGCCGTCGCCGTACGCCTCCCGGGGAGCCTCACGGGTTCTCCCCCTTGATCAGCTTGGGCAGGTCCTTGGTGTAGTCGTCGACGGTGGCGTCCTCGCCGTAGAGCACATAGCCGCCGTCGGTCTTCGGGGAGAACGCGATGACCTGGGTGCCGTGCGTGGAGATGACCTTGCCGTCCTTGTCCTCGGTGGGCGCCTCGATGGAGATCCCGAGCGTGCGGGCGCCCGCCTGGATGGTGGGGAAGTCGCCGGTCAGCCCGATCACCTGCGGATCGATGCCCTTGAGCCACTCGCCGAGCGCCTCGGCGGTGTCCCGCTCGGGGTCGGTGGTGACGAACACGACCCGCAGCTCGTCCTGCTGGTCCTGCGGCAGCTGCTGCTTGGCGACCGCGATGTTGTTCATGGTCAGCGGGCAGACGTCGGGGCAGTTGGTGTAGCCGAAGTAGATCAGCGTCGGCTTGCCCGCGGTCTCCGCGCGGAAGTCGTACGGCTCGCCCTGGGTGTCGGTCAGCACCAGATCCGGCTTCTCGAACGGCTTGTCGAGCACGGTCGCCGCCTGGTCCGAGGGGGCCTCCTCGGAGACCACGGAGATCGGCGAGCCGGAGTCGTCGCCGCTGCCGCAGGCGGAGAGGGTGAGGGTGGCCGCGGCGAGGAGGGCCGCCGCGGCGAGGGTGTTCTTGCGCATGGAGAGAGATTTCCTCTGGATGGAGTTGCCGGTGGGCGGCAGGGCCGTACGGGCC
>NZ_JBHYUG010000019.1:0-45427 GCF_042749375.1 Streptomyces sp. NPDC059477
GCCTCACCCTCCTGACGGGAGTGAGGCCACCGGCCTGGGCCTGGGGTTCGCGGCGCGACGGGCCGAGCGGGCGGATCAGGCCAGCTTGTCCGCCTGGGCGGTGACGAGGTCGGCGGGGAAGGGGAAGTCCTCGCCGGACGCGACGGCGGCCCCGGCGTTGATCAGCGAGAAGTGCGCGAGGGTCGCGCCGTCCCGGAACACCAGCACCTTCCACGGGGAGTCCTCGCCGTCGACGGAGGTGACCGCGGTGAACGCCACCGCCTCCTCGCCGCCCTCGGGCGCGGTGTCCTCGGTGACCTTGGTCACGGACAGTTCCTCACCGCCCACGCTCACCTCGAACCCCCCGGCCGCACACGCGGCGACGGCGTCGCCGAGCGACGTGAGCGCCTCGGCGGCGGCGTCGGCGCTCGGGTAGGAGGCGAGGGTGACCATGCCGGTGTTGAGGTTCAGGAAGTCCTCTTCGGAGCTGCCGCCACCGCTGTCTCCTCCGGTGACCCGACGATAGGCGGCTGCGTCGGCTTCCCCCACGGTCGTCCCGGCCACCGTCCGCCCGACCGGCAGGCACGGGTCGTCGCTCACCTCCACGGCCTCCACGACCGAGATGTCCGCCTCGGGCGCCTCGACGAACTCGTACCCGGCCAGGTCCGTCTTCGTGAGCGACGCCGCGTCCAGCTCGGCGGCGGTCAGCGGCTTCGCGTCGCTGACGGCGGAGGCGGACGCGGGGGCGCTGGAGTCTCCGGCTCCTCCCTCACTGCCGGTGTCGGTGTCGCCACCGCAGGCGGTGAGGAGGGCGAGGGAGAGGAGGGCGGTGACGGCCGGGACGGCGGTGCGGAGACGGGGGTGGCGTATGCCGGATCTGTTCACGTTGTGCTTTGTTCGCTTTCTCTGTTCTTTCAAGACGACTGACACATCATCAGTCGTTTCTGCTCATTAACCCAACTTGGCGAGTTGGGCGTTGACGACGACTGCGGGCACGGAGAATCCCTCGGCGGCGCCACCGTCCGGCACGGCGCTGAGGTAGGCGACGATGTTCCCCTTCCGGAGAACCATTGCCTTCACAGGCGTCTCCGCTCCGTCCCCCCGAACCACCGCACCCAGCCCCATCGCCTGATCCGCACCTTCGGGGGCGATCTCCGGGGCGGCCTTCTCGAACTTCCGCTCCACCCCGTCCACGGTCGCGGTGAAGCCGTCCGCGCACTCGGCGGCGGATACGGCGAGGGTGTCCATCACGGACTCGGCCTGCCCGTCGGCGTATTCAGCGAGCGCGATCGTCACCGCCGCCCCCTCGCCGACGGCCTCCCGGACCTCCATGGACACCGGCTCCCCCACCACGACACCGGACAGGGCCCGACCCAAGGGCGCACATCCGTCCTGCGCGACCTGCACCTCGCGCAGGCCATCCGCCTGGGAGACGGCGAATCCATCCACCTCACGGGAGGCCAGCGACAGCTTCCCCAGCCCTCTTGCTTCCGCCGTGCCGCTTTCCTGCGTGACCGGCTTGAGGAGGTCCTCAGCGGTACCACCGCCTCCGCCACTGGCCACGCTGCAAGCCGACAGCAGCATGCCCAGCACCCCCGTCAGACCGGACCGCCCCCAACGCCCCATGCGTCCTCCGTAAGTTGTTGGGTGGCCCAGGAGGGCCGGGTGTGGCCTATGGGTTCTTGCCTTCAGTGGCTTCGGCCGACGCGGTCGCCGGGACTGCCATGGAAGCGGCGCGGGCCCAGCAGACCGCGCTGCCCGGCGAGGATGCCGCCGCGCAGATCGTGGCCGACCTGGCCGGGCAGATCCTGGTCCTGGACAACTGGCTGAAGCGGATCGACAAGCAGATCCGCGACACGTTCCGCGGCCACTCCCAGGCCGGGATCATCGAATCTCTGCCCGGCATGGGCCCGATACTCGGGGCGGAGTTGGTTGTCGCCGCCGGCGACTTGTCCGCCTACGCGGATGCCGGCCACCTGGCCTCCGCAGCCGGACTCGTGCCGGTCCCACGCAACTCCGGGCGCCGCACAGGCACCCTGCACCGGCCAAAGCGCTACAGCCGCCGTCTGCGACGGGTGTTCTACCTGTCCGCGCAGACCAGCATCATCCGCGACGGGCCGAACCGGGACTTCTACCTCAAGAAGCGCGGCGAGGGGTGCAAGCACGTCCAGGCCATCATCGCCCTGGGCCGCCGACGGGCCAGCGTCCTGTGGGCACTCATGCGTGACAACCGGGCGTTCACCCCCGCCCCGCCGGTCACGCAAGCGCCATGACTTCAGCATTGAGACTCCCCTTCGCTCTGCCTCTACTGTCGCGTCCAGGCGAAGCTCTGCGGCAGCACTCCGTCCTCCCAAAGGCGGTCAAGTCTGGTGAAGAACCTGGGCAAGCTCGCGTCGAACTCTTCCCACGCCGTCCGATCCAACTCCCGCCACGGATCAGAGATGATCAGGCCAGGCGGCAAAGCGCCAGTTGAGCCGGACATCTTGCGGCACACAGCACACCATGTATAGCTGATCACAGCAGGACGATTCGCGTGTTGCACATTTCTGAGGTAGGTACGGACCGAAACATTTCCGCATGAAGGGCAAAGCCACTCTGACTGGTCCCGGAGGAAGTCTCGTTCTCGCCCGAGAGCCTCGATCTCCACGGGCGTGAACCGCGTTACCTTAATCACGAACCCGTCCTTCGCCTGAAAACGCCGAGCATAGCTTGCCCGTATGCCTCAGCAGCGGACTCTGTTCCACCCATAGAACCTGGCCAAGTGGCATACGTCCGGTGATGGTAGATCTCGTGGAAGATCGTAGCCACAGCCGTATTCATATCAGCCAGTCCCATGTTGGAGATCTGGATTACCGGACGTCCTCGCGGGCCCAGATTCGGTATTCCGTCACCGTCGTGAGGGCTGTTCGCGTACGCAGATAGGCCATCTCCTGCGGTGCGAATCTCTGGCACGTGCACGATGTCGTACTCGGAGACGCTCATGTCGGCCCTACCAAGTGCCATCTTCACCTGCTTGATGCTGACAGCAGCGCCGTTCTTCCCTCCAGGAGCAGCCTGCGGGTCGGGCTTGCAGTTGTGCACCAGGACCGGCGCATCCCCAGCCACCACATAGTACGTATGCAGATCACTGACGGTCAGGTTGTGAACCGTCGCATCGGTGGCCGTCCACCGTTCCACCGCCGTGATCTGGACATACGTGCCGGCGCTGGTGCGCAGCCAGTCGCCTGAGGTCAGGTCGGTGGCGTCGATCCACTCGCCCAGTTCCGGGACCCAGAACGGGTGGCCGTCCGTGGCTGTGATTTCCGATGTCTGGGTGTCGGTCACCGCGATCGTGAGCTTTACCAGGTTCTTGGCGCCCTCGCCCTGGATCTCGGCGATGACCGTTTCCGCGGCCGATTCGCCGGACTCCGGGTCGGTGGCCTGGACCTGGTCGCCGTTTCTCACCTGTTCGATCGGCTTGGTGGTGCCGTCGGCCATCAGGACCTGGGTGCCGGGGACGAAGCTGTTGGCGGGGTCGCAGGTTTCGGTGCCCTCGCCGGACGGCTTCGAGGGCTTGGCCTTGGCCTGGGGCTCGGGCGCCGCCTTCTTCGCCTCCGCCTTCTTCGTCTTCTGTACCGCGTTGCCGGTTTTCTCGGCCGCCTTCTTGGCCGCACGGGTCGCGGCTTCCTGGGCCTTCTTCTTCAGCTGGGCCGCCCGCTGCGCCGCCAGGCGTTTGGCCTCCTTCGCCTTGCGGGCCGCCTCACGGGCCTTCTTGGCCATCTCGATGATCTTGCGGGCCTTCTCCTTGGCCTTCATCCACGCCTGGATCGCGCCCGCGATACGGTCCAGGGCCTTCACCACGGCCCCGATCTTGAAGATGGCCCCCCAGGGCAGCGCGCTGACCAGCAGGCTTCCGCACGACCACAGGTCACCCCGGGAGAAGCAGCCCTCGACGTCGTCCCAGCCGATCAGCCCCTTCAGGACGCCCCAGCCGTTCGAGAGGATGACGTCCCCGATGGTCATGTTCAGCTGGCCCTGAGCCCATGCCTCGTCATAGGTCGTCGGGCCGCTGCTGCCACCGCCCCCGCCGCCGTCCGCACGTGACATCAGTCCCGTCGGGTCGGCGAAGGTGACCGGGTTGTTCTCGCAGTACACGTATCCGTTCATCTGGACCGGGTCCGCCAGGTCCAGGACCGGGTCCGGGGACAGGAAGCGGCCGGTCGTCGGGTCGTAGAGCCGAGCGCCCAGATGGACCAGGCCCGCGCCCGCGTCCTCGGTGCCGCCGATGTAGCCCTCGTGCGAGCGCCAGGACGACGACTCCGTACGCTCCACGCCGAAGGGGTCGGTCTTGGAGAATTTGACCCTGTTGCCGGTGGCCAGCGCGACATTGATGTACGCCGTGCCGTTCTGGTCGGTGATCTGCGCCGACAGTTCCGCCGCCGCCGAGCCCTGCGCGTGCCGCATGACCGTCGGGGCGCCCGGCTGGGAGTAGTAGCGCTCGGTGTAGGCGGCGCCGCCGGCCGCGTTGACCGAGATCGTCGACTCGCCGAGGTACAGGGTGCGTTCGGTCGCCGAGACCGACATCAGGCGGCTGCCGTCACCGCCGTAGATGTACGTCGTCGCCTTGTCCGGCACCCATGACTGGGCCTGTCCGGCCGTGTCGCAGGTGTACAGCTGGAGGTCCGTGCTGTCGGTGGAGTTGGCGGCCGGTACGTCGAGGCACTTGCCGGAGCTGACGTGCTTGAGCTTGTTGCCCGCGGGCAGTGACGTCCACTGCTGGCCCGCCGCGCCCGTGCAGTCGGCGATCACCACCGGGGTGCCGTTCGCCGTGGCACCGTTCTTGGGCACCGCGCACTTGCCGAGGATCTTCAGCGCGCCCGTCGAGGGAGTCGCGGCGGAGGCCGGGTCGATCCGCAGTTTCTGCGCCTTGGAGCCGTTGCAGGTGTACAGCTGGAGCGGGGTGCCGGGGGTCGTCAGCGACGACGCCAGGTCCAGGCACTTGTTCGCCAGGCCCAGCCAGGCACCGGAGCCGTTCTCACCGAAGCCGGTGACCGACTCGACCTGGCCGTCCCAGGTCCAGGTCAGCGCCTGCTCGGAACCGTCGGCCGTGCGGGTCTCGGTGTTGCCCGCGTCGTCGTACGTCAGCGAGGCCGCCTCGGTCACCTGCGCGCCCGAGTCGGCGGTGTAGGTCGAGGACGTGCCGGTCAGGGTGTGCGGCTGGCTGCCGTCCGCGTTGCCGTACGAGTACTCCGTCGTCGCGTCCTTGGCGGTGTTCAGCCCCGGGTCGTGCTCGACCAACTGCTCGCGGTTGCCCAGCGCGTCGTACGTATAGCTCTGCCAGTAACCGCTGTTGGCGGCGGTCACGTTGGTCGTGCCGTTGGCGTACTTCGGGGCGGCCAGGGTCTGGCCCGCGGCGACGCACGAGGCCGGCGCCGTCCACGCCTGGGTCAGCTGTCCCAGGCCGTCGTAGGTGAAGCACTGGCGATCGGTCACCGAGTTGGACGTGTCCGCGATCGAGGTGATGTTGCCCGCCGGGTCGTAGGCGTAGCCCCGGGAGTTGACGCGGTTGCCCGTGACCCCCGTGGTGTCGCTGGTCGACTGGCGGTCGACGATGCTCTGGGTCAGCTCACCCGTGGCCTCGTCGAACAGGTTTGTCGTCCACACCCGGTTGGAGTTCTCTCCGCTGACCGTGCGCAGCACCTGGCCGTAGGGGGAGTACGAGGTCTGGGAGGTGTACCAGGCCAGGCCGGAGGTGGAGACGGGCAGGCCGTCCTCGTTGTAGCGGATGGCGAGTTTCTCGGCCGGGAGGGTGCCGACCGCCGGAAGGTTGACCGCCTCCAGCTGGCCCAGGTCCGAGTACTCGAAGGCGTAGGTGTACTGGGGCTGGAGGTGGTACGCCATCGCGACGGACTCGGGGATGGTGATCTTCTGGCCGGTCGGCTGGTAGTCGGCCGTGTAGCCGGTCACCGCGGTGGTGTACGCCTGGCCGTCGGTGTAGCGGGTCTGCGAGGTGGGAAGGCCCGCCCCGCCGATCAGGGAGTCGTACACCGTCTTCGTCAGCGGGGTCCCGGTGGCGGAGCCCTCGCGCTGTTCGGTGGGGCGGCCCAGGACGTCGTAGTCCGTGTGGACGGCCGCGTTCTCGGTCGTGACCAGCGTGGGCCGGTCCATGACGTCGTAGGCCGTGGTGGTGGTACCGGCGTCCGGGTCCACCGCCTCGGTCTCCCGGCCGCGGGCGTCGTACGTCCAGGTCCAGAGGTTGCCCTCGGAGTCCTCGGCCGCCACCCGGTCGCCGCGCGCGTCGTAGGTGTACGTCGTCGCGCGGTGCGCGGAGCGCAGGGCGTCGGTGTAGGTGTCGACGCGTACCGTGCGGCCGAGCGCGTCGGACCAGGTGCGCTGCGCGGGGGCGCCCTGCGGCGGGATCACCGTGGAGTTGTCGTACCCGTACTCGTAGCGGGTCGCCTTGGCGGGGACCTCCTGGCCGTTGAGGTACGGGGTCTCCGCCAGGGTGCGGCCCACCCCGTCGTACGAGTACAGGGTGGCGTTGGGGACCTGGTAGTCCGACTTCAGGTCGAACGGCTCGGCCGTCGGGGTGCCCTCGGCGAAGTAGGCGTTGTTGGTCTGCCGGATGGTGCCGTCGGCGCTGTACAGGGTGTCGGTGATCAGCCGGCCGTCGCCGACCGCCGGTTCCTGGCGCTGGCGTTCCCGGCCCAGGCCGTCGTAGATGACGACGGACGCCTCGTAGTCGCCCTCGGCGGTGAGCGCCTCGGTGGTGATCGAGACGGGCTGGCCGATGGTGGTGCTGTAGCTGAACCTCGCCGACGGGGACTGTGTGGTCGGCCGGGTCGGTGCCCACACCTCGGTGGAGCGGCCCAGCGCGTCGTAGGCGAACGTCGTGGTACGGCCGTTGGCGTCGCGCTCGGACAGCGCCACCCCGCGGCCGGGCTCCAGCTCGGTGACCTCGCTGTGCTGGAGCGCGTTGGTGGTCTCGATCTCGTAGACCTGGCCCTGCGCCGGGCGGTAGACGGTGGTGGACGGGTTGCCCTCGGCGTCCTTGGTGGAGGTCGTGCGGCCGTAGGAGTCGTAGGCGATCTCGCCGTCCTTCACCCAGCCGCCGCCCGCGCCGGTGACGGCCCAGGTGATGGTGGGGCTCGGGGAGGCCGGGATGGCCGTGGCGCTGTACGCCGTGGCGCCGTCGTAGCCGATCCGGGAGCCGTCGATCCAGTCCGCGGCGGTCGCGGTCGCCGCCTGCGCGCAGGTGCCGGCGGTGGTGAGGGTCTGCGCGGCCAGACCGATGAGGTGCTTGGTCGTGTTGTGGACGTACGACATGACGGTGCAGTTCTCGTCGCCCGTCCGGCCCGTGTCGCCCTGGTCCTCGACCTGGGTGGGCAGGCCGTAGGTGTTGTCGTAGGTGTAGACGGTCTTCAGCGAGCGCCAGGTGCGGGTGTCCTCGCCCGTGCCCGAGGAGCGGGTGAAGGTCAGGCTCTGGCTGTCCAGGACCCGGTAGGCCTCCAGGGGCGGGATGCCCAGGTCGCGGGTGCGGGTCGCCAGCAGGACGGACCTGGGGTAGTCGACACTGCGCGTCAGCAGCTCACCGTTGTACTTCGCGTACGTCAGCGTCTCGGCGACCCGGCCCGCGTACTGCTTGTGGTCGACGGCGATGGGATCGCCGGCGCTGTCGCTGACGGTGACCGAGCGGGAGCCGCCCCCGGGGAGCGGGTCGCCGTCCATGCCCCGGAAGTACCGGAGTTCGGTCATGCCGCGCTGGGTGGACATATAGGCGGTGGAGGAGTCCGCGCCGGTGATCGTGCGCACTCTGGCGTAGCCGCGCCACTGGTCGTAGGTGCGGGTCTTCTTCTTGGAGAACTCCGCCTGGTTCAGCGCCCAGGCGGCTCCGCCGAGATACTCGTACGAGGTGGTGACGGGCGGGACGCCGGTGAGGGCGGGCAGTTCCTGGACGGATGCGACGCGGTATTTGTAGAACCAGTCGATCTTCTCGACGTCCGGGTCCGCGTGCCAGTACACCGGGTAGCACAGACCGGTGTTCTCGTGCGGTTCGGGGAAGTCCCCGCCGACCTTGCAGTCGTCGGCCGGGTTCTCGTAGGTGACGAGGGTCTCGCCGCCGTACTCGCTCACCACCCGCTGGACGCGGAGCCGGTCGAAGGCCGGGTTCGGGTCGTCGGCGCCGCGTTTGACGCGGTTGGGCATCGAGACGCTGTTGGCGAGGAACTGCACCGGGTTGAGTGTCTGGGGCTCGCCGTCCACGGCGTATCCGGTGCGGGTGATCGACTCCAGCCACAGGGCCGTGCCCTCGTCGGTGAGGTCGGCGGGGAGTGACTGCTGGAGCGTCCAGCTGTCCGTCTTCGACAGGGCGGTGGAGCCCTCGGTGCGCTGGGTCCAGGTGGTCACCTGGGCCAGGCGTTTGCGCGACCAGAAGGTGGGGACGGGGACGTAGCACTCCTTGCCCGCGGCGCAGTACAGGTCGGCCGGGGTGTCGTACCAGATGCGGTTCCTGGCGAACTCGCCGGAGGTGAAGTTGTCGTTGCTGTCGGTCTCCGACGTGCAGGCGAGGTCGCCTTCCTTGAAGCAGCGTTCGTCGACGTCGAAGGTGACCTGCGCGATCGGGGCCGCGTACATGTCGGCGCTGGTCAGGCCGTACTCGATGCGCCTGAGGTAGCCCGCGCGGTCGTAGCTGACCGGGGTCTCGTACCCGTTGTTCTTCGCGTAGTGGTTCTTCTCCTTGGTCCAGTACAGCGACATGGCGTTGCCGTCGGTGTCGACGACGTAGTCCAGGTTCCAGCGCCATGCCTGGGCGCAGAAGGAGCCCGCGAAGTCGCCCGCCTGGTAGCAGGGTTCGCCCTCCTGGTTGCCGGCGACGGGGACGGTGAGCGTGGAGTTGGTCGTCGGGTCGCCGGTGCCGAAGCCGGGCAGCAGATGCCGTCCGAACCAGTACTGGGTGCCGTCCCGGGTGGTGACCCGCCAGTACTCGCCGTCGGCGTCGCCGTTGCCGAAGCCGGTGTATCTCAGCAGTTCGACGCGCGAGCCGTCGCCGTTGGCGGTGACCCACTTGTCGCCGTACGGGGAGGTCGCGCTGTCGGGCAGGACCAGCTCGGTGGTGGCCCCGCCCAGTGTGAGGGTCGCGTTGTAGGAGCCCCAGCACAGGTCGCTGGTCTTCTTGGCGCTGTTGTTGCCGTCCTCCTGGTCGTCCTGGCAGGAGGTGTAGGTGCGGGTGATGGAGCCCGGGTTGTACTCCCAGCCGTCGCCGACCCAGGACGGCTGGTTGTTGGAGGCGGAGGTACGGCCGTCCACCGACTGGGAGTTGTAGTCGAACGACACGGACGGCGAGGGGCCGCCGGGGACGGACGGGATCTGGAGCGGATAGCCGTAGCTGAACGCGCCGGAGTTGCCGCCCGCGGACCACGAGCCCGCGCTGACCAGGGGGGTCGCGCCGAAGTCGCCCTTGGAGCCGGACCCGGAGTCGGTGGCGAGCAGGACGGAGGAGCCGGAGTCGGAGGCCGCCTGTGCGAGGGACGCGAGCTGGACGGCGTCCGCGTCGCCCGGTCCGTCGTGGAGCGCGTCGGTGACCGTGCCCACGGAGCCGGCGGACGCGGTGGAGGCGGTGGAGGCGGTGGACGCCGTGGGTTCCGTGGACGCGGTGGATTCCGTGGACGCGGTGGATTCCGTGGTGCCGCCCGCGGCGAGGGTCTCGGAGTCGACGGTCGCGAGGATCTTGCGCTCGTACACCGGTTTGCCGTCGGTGTCCGTGCCGGTCTGCTCGACGACGTTGTCGGTCACCACGTCGGTCGGCTCCGCGCAGCCCGCCGTGTCCGGCGTGGTCAGGAAGCACGCCGGATACTGCACGAACGACAGGCGGTCGGCCCAGTTGGCGCCGTACAGCTCGGAGAAGTCCGTGTAGTCCAGGGCGATGACCGCGTCCCCGGTGGCGGTGGCGGGCGGGGTGACGGTGAGGGCGACGCCCTCGATGGCGGTGGTGGCCAGCTCGGCCTGACCGGCCAGCGAGACCTGCCACTCCCCTTCCAGGGCGGTGGCCTGGGCCGGGTCGGCGTCCGTGGGGGCGCCGATCTCGACGGGCAGGGCCGTGCTGCCGTCCTGGCTGCTGATCGGCACCAGCTCGCCGGGGGTCAGACCCGTGAGGTCCTTGGCGACGGTGCCGCCCTCGGGGGCGGTGACCTGGGTCGGCTCGTACTCGGCGGGCTGCTCGGCCTCACTGGTCGTCAGCTCGGCCAGGTCGCCGCCGGTTTCGCCCTCCGCCGTCTCCGCGACGGGCAGGTCGACCAGGTCGACGCCGCTGCGGTCGTCCGCCGGCGGCAGCGCCGCGGCGGCGGGTGCGACGCCGGCCACCAGCGCCACCACGAGCGCGCCGATCACCCCGGTACGCACCCTCATCCGTGCCTGGCGGCCGGTCCGCGTCAGGACGCGTTCCCGTCTGCCGCTCCAAGAAAGTGATCCCCACACAGCGGCAGCCCCCGCGGACACAGTTCCTTCACCTTGAGGTCACGAATGCTGAACGACTGGTTCACGCAAAGTCAACACTTGTGAAATGGATCACGGAACGAATTCCCGCAGGTTTATCAAAAGCTGCTCAATGAATTGTTTTCCGTGAAGATCAACTCAATACAGGCGGCAGCCTTCGTCAAATGTGCTCGCCCTGTGTGTATTTGGCACGGAACACCCCGAGACGCGAAGCAGCAGCTCGGCTCACCCTCCAAGAGGGGTGAACGACACCCGCCGCTCCACATCCGAGGTAACGGAATGGCAAAGACAAAGGGGCTGTAGCGCAATTCCCCGCCATCAGCCATGCTCTGTGCTCGCTTTCCTGGCCGCCTTTGCGCCCGCCTGAAAAGCGACACAGAGTCTGAAGAGTTCCGGGCTTTCCGGAGCTTCAGGGGGAGGGGACGAAAAGCCCATGGAACGTCGTCGCTTCGGCCTGCCCGCAGCCGGGCGCGGCCGAGCGGGGCTGGCCGCCGTGGTCGCCGCCGCGCTCGGCTTCGGACTGCTCGCCGTACCGCTGCTCGACGGCGGCGACGCCCCTGGCGCCGGGGGGTCAGGCGGGTCCGACGGGTCCACCGGGTCCTCCCGGACGGAGCAGGCGGCCGGCCCGCTCGACGAGGACGCGGCCCAGACCCGTGCCGTCTCCACGGGTGAGCGCGTCGAGGTGACCGCGCTGCGCGACGAGACGTCCACGACCTACGCGCGGCCCGACGGCAGCTTCGAACTGGTCACCTACGCCGCTCCCGTACGGGCGAAGGTGGACGGCGCCTGGCGGCCGATCGACACCCGGCTCGCCCGGACCGGCGAGGGCTGGGCGGCCGAGGCCGTCGTCGACCCGGTGGTGTTCTCGGCGGGCGGTGACGGCTCCGGCGCCGGTCCGCAGGGGGCCGCACGGGTGGAACCGGCGGTGTTCACCGCCGGGGAGGGCGGACGCACCCTGCGGATCGCCGACGAGACCGCCGAGTACACCGAGTTGGCGACGCTCACCAGCGACGGGCACGAGGTGACCCTCAGTTGGCCGGGACCGCTGCCCGCCCCGGTGATCAGCGGCTCCAGCGCCCTGTACCGCGGTGTCCTGGACGGCGTCGATCTGATGCTGACCGCCCAGGAGAGCGGCTTCAGCCAGGTGCTCATCGTGCACAGCGCGGCCGACGCGGCGAATCCGGCGCTCACCTCGCTGTCCTACGGGCTGTCGTCCCCGGATCTGACCTTCCATCTGGACCCGGTCACCAAGGTCGTCACCGGCCGGGACCGCGACGGGGAGGAGATCGCCGTCTCCCCCACGCCGTACATGTGGGACTCGGCGGGCGAGTACGCCGTCACCGAGGGACCCGATCCCGAGCCCACCGCGGAACCCGCCGAGCCCACACCGTCGTACTCGCAGGAGCCGGACGCACCCATCGGCGAGGAGACGCTCGCGCCGGATGCCGGGAGCGACAGCGCGGCGCCGACCGAGGAGCCGGTGCCGGCGCCCCCGGCCACCGAGGAGACCGAACCGCCCGCCGAGGAAACCGATCCGCCCGGCGGCGAAACCCCTGTGGCCACCGGCGAACCGGATCCGCCGGCCGGCGACGCCGATCCCGCCGCTCACCGAGGAGACCCGGCACCGGGCGCCGACGCCGTCCCGCGCACCCCGTACCGGAACGGGACGGACGGCACCGGGCCCTCCGGCGACGCCCTGCGCACGGCCCTCGACGACTCCGAGGTGTTCGCGCTGCCCGGGCTCGCCGGACCCGACCCCGGGACCCATATGGCCGTGGTCGAGGCCGGACTGACCGAGCCCGGCACCACGGCCACCGGCCTGTCCATCGTCCCCGACGCCCAGCTGCTGGCGGACCCGGGCACGGTCTACCCGGTCTTCATCGACCCCACCATCTACGGCAAGACCAAGCACTGGACGACGGCGTACAAGAAATACCCCAGCTCCAGCTTCTACGACGGAACCAACTACAACACCGGTACCACCGAGGCCCGCGTCGGCTTCGAGTCGACGACCTGGGGGCTGTCCCGGTCCTTCTTCACCCTCGGCTGGTCGACCAGCATCAAGGGCGCGCAGGTCTCCTCCGCCTCCATCGAGCTGCGTGAGACGTACTCCTGGTCGTGCAGCGCACGCGAGATGCAGGTGTGGCTGACGGGGGGCATCTCCTCCAAGACCACCTGGAACAACCAGCCGGACTGGAAGTCGGAGATCGGCACGAAATCCTTCGCGCACGGCTACAACTCCAGTTGCCCCGACGCGTACGTCACCTACGACGCCAAGTCCGTCGCCCAGGACGCGGCCGACGGCGGCTGGTCCTCCCTGACCATCGGGCTGCGCGCCACCACCGAGGACTCCGCGTACGGGTGGAAGAAGTTCCGCGCGGAGAGCGACAGCGCGCCCAAGCTGAGGCTCGTCTACAACCGCAAGCCGAAGACCCCGACCGCGGTGACGATGTCCCCCGGCAACGCCTGCGACAAGACCTCGCCCTACCTCCACATCGGCAAACGGAACGTGATTCTGTCGGCGGCCTCCTCCGACCCCGACGACACCTCCCTCCAGCAGGACCTGAAGTACCTGGACTTCGAGCTGTGGCACACCGGCGCCACGACCAAGATCCTGAACCGGAACGTCGTGGTGACCAGCACCGGCAAGGCATCGGTGGAGATCGGGAAGGAGTTCTTCACCGACGGCTGGACCTACTCCTGGCGGGTACGCGCCATCGACCAGAGCGGAGCCGCCTCGGCGTACGCCCCCACCGCCAGCCCAGGGGTGTGCCGGTTCGTCTTCGACAGCAGCAAACCGAACGAACCGATCGTCACGTCCACCGCGTTCCCGGCGGCCGACGACGACGGCACGATCTGGTCCGCCGTGAAGTTCGGCACGCCCGGCGTCTTCACCCTCGCCCCGGACGACGACACCGACGTCACCCGGTTCGAGTGGTCCTTCAACACCACCAGCTACAGCAGCGGGAAGAACGTCACCGCGGGAAGCTCCACCACCGTGTCCCTGTCACCGCCGATGGCGGGACCCAACGTGCTGTACACGCGGGCCGTGGACAGCGCGGGAAATCCCTCACTGGGCGCGAAGTACCTGTTCTACGTCACCCCGCGCGACAAGGCCGACGAACCGGGCGACCTGACCGGCGACGGCACTCCCGATGTGCTCGGCATCAGCGCCGCCGGCAATCTGTGGATGTACCCGTCCACCACCACCGGTGACCTGCATGTCTCGCTGTCCGCCGCGCACGACGACGGCATCGGACTGCTGACCGACCCCGACCGCGACGGCACGGACCACCTGCCGGGCTACTGGATGGGACCCGACGGCGAGCCCGCGCTGATCGCCCACGGCGGCGACGCCCTCGGCGCCGACGGGATCGGCGATGTCTTCGCCCGGATGCCCGACGGCGAGCTGTACATCTACCCCGGTGACGGCTACGGCAGCGTCGACATCTCCCGGCGCATGAGCGTACGGCTGCCCGCGGGCTCGCCCGATCCGGCGACGCTCGACCAGATCGTGGTGGGCGACTACGACCTCGACGGCCGGACCGACCTGTTCGCCACCGCGGCGGGCGGCGCGCTGTGGGCCTTCGACGGCTACACCGGCGCCACCTTCCTGCACGTCACCAAGATCTCCGCGACGGCCTGGCTGGAACGGGACCTCGTGTCCGTCGGCGACCACGACGACGACGGCGCACCCGATCTGCTGTGGCGCTCCGAGGCCAGCAGCAGGCTGCTGCTGCGCTACGGGGTCGGGGACAGCGCGGGCGGATCCACGATCGCCTCGCTGTCGACGGCCGCGGCGTCCAGAACGGGTGCCGACACGGTCTACGCGGAGGGCTGGGACACCACGACCGTCCCCGTGACCCATCTGCGCGGCACCCCGGACGTCAACGGCGACGGCATCCCCGACCTGTGGGCGGTGGCCGGTGACAACGCCGTCCACTTCTACCAGGGCGGGGCGTCGGTCCTCGGCTCGCATGTCGCCGTGATCAGCCCGGACAGCGACTGGCGGACCGGGCAGCTGACGCTCGGCTGAGCCGCGCCCGGCCGAGCCCCGCGGTCACCGGCCGACGCCCTCTCCCGGGTGTCGGCCGGTGCTGCTCACGGCTCCCGTCGCACTCCGTTGTCCGTGCGCCCCGCCGGGTGGAACGGGCCCGCGTGGTCCAGCAGGCCCGTCCGGGCGGCCAGGGCGGCGGCCTCCAGGCGGGAGCCGACGCCCAGTTTCATCAGGACGCGCTGGACGTGGGTGCGGGCCGTGGAAGGGGCGATGCCCATGCCGGCGGCGATCAGACGGGTGTCCTCGCCGTCGGCGACCCGGACCAGGACCTCCACCTCGCGCGGGGTGAGCATCCGCAGCAGCCGCTGGCCCTCGTCGTCGGGCTGGGCCACCGGGTTGAGGAGTTCGCTGAACGCGCCCTGGAGGAGCTGCGGCGCGACCGCCGCCTCTCCGGCGCGGGCCTTCATGATGGCGCGTTCCACACCCTCTATCCGCTCGTCGTGCCGTACGTACCCGGACGCGCCGGCCGCGAACGCCGCCGCGATACCGCGCGGGCTCGGCACCGGCCCCAGGACCAGCACCGCGACCTGCGGGCGCTCCCGCTTGATCTTCGCCACCGGGTCGAACGTGCCCGGTTCGGCCGGTGTCGCCGTCCCCAGCAGGCACACTTCCGGTGCCCGCGCGATCACCAGTTCCGCCGCGCCCGCGGCGGGTGCCGCCGCGGCGAGCACCCGGTGCCCGCGCAGCTTCAATGCCGAGGCCAGCGCCTCGGCCAGCAGTCGGTGGTCATCGACCACCATCAGCCGCACTCCCATCGAGACCCCCCAGTCCCCCAGTCCCCCCAATGGATGCCCAAGGTCAGGACCCGTGCACCCGGGCCCTGGGCACCCCGGCCCTTCATGCCCCCGGAAGCTACACGCTTGTTCGACATTGCGCTCCCCCTACCGGAGAGAAGTGCCCCGGATCGCCGAAAATCCTCGGATTCGAGGGTGTTGCGCGAAACGCGCACGGCCCCGCCCCTGAGCTGGTGCCGGGCGATACGCGACCGCGCCTGGCGATACGCGACGGCGCGGGGCGATGCGCGGCGGACGGAGCGTGCGCGCGGGGCGGGAGGAAGCGCGCGCACGGCGCCGGGCTACGGCTTCGCGCCGAAGCCCAGGGCCGTGAACACCTCCTCGCCCTCGCTGAACGGCTTGCTGATCAGCTTCTTGCCCAGGAACAGCCGGCCATCGGTGTACCGCACCTCCGCCGAGCGCGGCACCATCTTGCTGATCGCGTCCCGCACGGACTCGTCGCCCGGGGTCTGGAGCAGCGTGGTCTGCTCCAGCGTCGAGCCGTTCACCGAAACGATCTGGTCACCCCCGTCGTACGGCCCCTCCTTGTACGCGAGGACATCGCCGCCGTCCATCCGCAGCGGGAAGACCGTGTACCGGTCCCCGGCGTCGATCCGGTCGCCGGTCGTCTTCCCGGTCTCCAGGGAGAACGCCACGATCTCGTTCGTGCTGCCGTAGTCCGTGCCGCCGTCGTGCTCCGCCGTCGGCACCCACAGCTTGCCGTTGCCGACCACGATCCCGTCGCAGCCGTCGGTACGGCTGATCTCGCAGCGGTGGTTGTACTCACCGTCCCTGAGGGCGATCTTGTAGAGCAGCTTGCCGCTGTCGTCGAGCGAGAAGACGTCCGAGGCGCCCGAGGCGGTGATGTCGGCGGAGTCCAGGCCGAAGACGACCGGCTTCGTCGAGATCACCTTGATGTTCTCCAGCCCGGCCGGCAGCTGGTAACTCCAGGTCACCGCGCCCGTCTTCGGGTCGATCAGCTGGACCTCGTACCTCTCGTCGCCGTACTCCCCGCACTTGTGCACCGCGACCAGTTGCTCACCGCCCGCGTACCCGACGTCCATGCAGTTGCTGACCTTCGGCTGCCACAGCACCTTCCCGGTGGTGACGTCGAAGGCCGCGCCGCCGGTGAAGCCGCCGCCGACCGCGACCGTGCCGCCGGTGATGCTGGCCTCCGCGAACACCACCTCGGCGTCATTGACGGTGACGCTCTTGCTCCACAGCTTCTTGCCGGTGGCGACCTGGAACGCGGTGATCTGTGTGCAGGGCTCGTGATCGCCCTCCGCGTTGCGCTTACGGGTCTCCGAGAGCACCACGCTCGTCCCGTCACCGGCGATCTGGCGGGAGAAGCCGCAGGTCTGGCCGGTGAGCGGCAGCGTCCACCGCTCGTCGCCGGTGTCGGGGTCGTACCCGACGACCTCGTTCACCCCGCTCTTGGCGTAGATCCCGTCGGTCAGCCAGGAGCCGGCGACACTCTCGATCTGCTCGCCCTTCACGGCGGGCGCGGGGATCTGGAACAGCACATCGGCCGCCGGGTCCGCGGGCACCCTCTCCGTGCCCTTCGGTACGGAGTCCTCGCTCCCCCCGGAACCGCTCGCCTCGCCCTCCCCCTCGCCCTCGCCGCCGGTCGCGCCGCCCGACGCCGCCGTGTCGTCCTTGCCGCCGCCGGAGGACTGCGCGTACCAGACGCCCCCTCCGACGATCAGCGCGATGGCCACGACCGCCGCGAGGATGATCGCCAGCTGCGCGTTGATCTTCCGCCCGCCGGAGCCGGGCCCCTGTCCGGGCTGCGCCTGGAGCGGGACGGTGGGCTGCGGGTAGCCGTAGCCCTGGCCATAGGTGGGCGGGGGCTGTTGGGCGTACGGGTTCGGCTGCTGGCCCGGGTAGCCGTATCCCGGCGTGGGGGCGGGGACGGGGGCGGGGGTGGGCGACAGTGGCTGGGGTGGTGCCGGGTAGCCGTAGCCGGGGGGTGGCTGTGGGGGCTGGTACGGGGGCTGGTACGGCGGCTGTGCGGGCTGCGGGGGCTGGTCCTGGGGCGGGCCGAAGCCTCCCCCTTGCACAGGCCCCTGCACAGGCCCTTGCGGGGGTCCCTGCGCGGGCCCCTGCTCGGGCTGGTGGGGCGGCGGGGGCGGGGGCTGGGTCATGACGGAGTACCTCGGTGGATCGGAGCGAGCGGACGGCGAACGGACAGCGACCGCACGGGGAGCGGACGGACAGTCAGCGGACGGGGACGGAGGCGGGAGCGGCTGCGGGCCGACACGGTCCCGCCCGTCTACTCGCCGTACGCCAGCATCAGCTTCTCCTTCGCGTCGTCGTTGCCGGTCAGCCTGGTCGTGGACAGGTACAGCCGCCCGTCCGCCCAGGCCAGGTCGCGGGAGAAGAAGCCGCCCTCGACCTCGGAGGCGCCCTGCGGGTTCTGGAGCAGCGTGGTGGGCTCGGCGTCGCCGGTGGTCGGGATGGACACCACCCGGCCGCCCGTGCCGTAGGACGCCTGGACGTACGCGATCAGCTTCCCGTTCTCCACCTGGAGCGGCAGCATCGCCTCCTCCGCCGGGGACTTCACCCGCCACTTCTCCTTGCCGTCGGCGAGGCCGACGGCGACGATCTCGTTGGCGCCCGTGGTGGCCTCGGTCGGCAGATAGAGGGTGTCGCTGTCGACGGCGACGCCCTGGCAGCCCGTCAGATCGCGCTGGAGGACGGCCCAGCCGCACTCGGGTGCGAAGTTCTCGTCGAAGGCGACCTGGGAGGTGAAGGCGCCGTCGTCACCCAGCATGGAGATGTTCCACTGCTGCTTCTCCTCGTGGGTGCTGTAGACCACCAGCGGGTCCAGGGAGTAGGTCCGCGCGACGCGCCACCCGGCGTCGAACCGCTGCGTCCAGCTGACCGCGCCGGTCCGCGGGTCCAGTTCCCGCATCTCGTCGTGCACGTCGTCCGTGCCCGCGCCGCAGGAGGCGACCTGGACCAGTCGTCCGGCGCCGCCCGCGAACGCGGCCGGGAAGCACGTCTCGTCGTACTTCTTGGTCTCGAACAGCTTCTTGCCGGTGTTGACGTCGTACGCCGTCCCGGACTGCGAGCGGCCCACCATCAGGGTGTCGTCCACCAGGGTCAGTTCCACGGTGAGCGTGCTGTCGAAGAGCGCCCCGTCGGGGACCTCGCTCTTCCAGCCCTTGGCGCCGGTGGCCAGGTCGATCTGCTGGAGCTGGTTGCACTCGGCACGGTCGCTGGTGCCGCTCATATAGGCGACGACGATCTTGTCGTCGTCGCTCCGGCCCGGCGTGACCGCGCAGATCTCCTGCGGGAAAGTGATCGGGTCCCAGGTGGGTGCGCCGTCCTCGACGTCGAAGGCGAAGAGCTGTTTGTACGCGGCCTTCACCGCCGTCTCGTCGGTGATCCACATGCCGAGGGCGTCGGCGCCGTCACCGGGCGCGTCCGGCGCCTCCTTGTACCAGAGCACCCGTGACTCACCGGGCAGGCGGCCCTCGTTGAGGTCCTCCGGGTCGGCGCCGCCGTCGCCGCTGCCGTCCCCGGGGTTGACCGGGGTGTCGGACGCGGACGGCTTGGCGTCGTCGCTCTTCTCGGCGACCGGCGTGTTGTCCTTGCCGCTCCCGCCGTCGCCGCGCGTGACCGCGAACACCGTGCCGCCCACCACGAGCAGGACCGCCAGGGCCGCGCCGATGACCATCGCGGGCTTGCCTTTGAAGGGGCCGCGCGGACCGGGGCCGGGGGGCGGTGGGGTGGGGGCGCCGGGAACGCCGGGTGCCCCGGGGGCTCCGGGGGCTCCGGGGGCTCCTGGTGCTCCTGGGTGCGGGGCCTGCGGATAGCCGTAGCCGTAGCCAGGGCCATGGCCGGGCTGGGCGCCGTACGGCCCCGGCTGCTGCGGGTAGCCGTACGGACCGGGCTGACCGTAGCCGGGCTGGCCGTAACCCGGCGTGGCGTACGGGCCGCTCGTGGGCGGGGCGGGTGGGGCGGGTGGGGTGCCGTAGGGCCCGCTCTGGGGCGGAGGGCCGTACGGGCCGGGCTGCTGCGGGTAGCCGTACCCGGGCTGCGGTGGACCGGCGGCGGGCGGGGCCTGCGCGGGCGGTGGCGGCTGTGGCGGCTGGTCCTGCGGTGGCTGTGGCGGCTGGTCCTGCGGTGCTCCGAAACCGCCCTGCGGCGGCTGCTGATCGGGCGGCTGAGCCATCAGCGTGTCCCCCTCGCTCACTGATTTTTAGCCACGCCTCTGCGGTTCCCGATCGGTTCCCGACCTGTTCCAGATGGACCCGGACGCGCTCTCAGACTGTTCTCAGACGGCCCTTTCTATCACCCGGCACCGACAGCGCACCGGGGCGGCGCAGCCCCTGTTCCCAAGGGAGCACCGCCCCGTGACGACCCCGTTATGCACCTTCACGCCCCCTTCACGAGGCGTTCCCGTCCCGCCCTTCCACGGACTCCTGCGTCACGCGTCTTCGGCCAGTTCCAGCCAGCGCGTCTCCAGTTCCTCGCGCTCGCCCGCCAACGCGCGCAGCTCGGCGTCCAGTTCGGCGACCTTCGCGAAGTCGGTGGCGTCGGCGGCGATCCGGTCGTGCAGCTTGGTCTCCTTCTCGGAGACGCGGTCCAGCTGGCGTTCGATCTTCTGGAGTTCCTTCTTCGCGGCGCGCTGGTCGGCGGCGCTCTTCTCGGCGGCGGGCCGGGCGGGCGCGGCGGCGGCCGGGGCGGCTGCGGCGGCGGCCTCCTCCATGCGCCGGCGGCGCTCCAGGTACTCGTCGATACCGCGCGGCAGCATCCGCAGCGTGCCGTCACCGAGCAGGGCGAACACCCGGTCGGTGGTGCGCTCGACGAAGAACCGGTCGTGGGAGATGACGATCATCGAGCCGGGCCAGCCGTCGAGGACGTCCTCCAGCTGGGTCAGGGTCTCGATGTCGAGGTCGTTGGTGGGCTCGTCGAGGAAGAGGACGTTGGGCTCGTCCATCAGCAGGCGCAGCAGTTGGAGCCTGCGGCGCTCACCGCCGGAGAGGTCGCCGACCGGCGTCCACTGCTTCTCCTTGGTGAAGCCGAACGTCTCGCAGAGCTGCCCGGCGGTCATCTCGCGCCCCTTGCCGAGGTCCACGCGCTCGCGCACCTGCTGCACGGCCTCCAGGACCCGCAGGGTGGGGGCGAGTTCGGCGACCTCCTGGGAGAGATAGGCCAGCTTCACGGTCCGGCCGACGGCGATCCGCCCGGCGACGGGCTGGGTCTCGCCGCCGCTGCGGGCGGCGTCGGCGAGGGCGCGCAGCAGGGAGGTCTTCCCTGCGCCGTTCACCCCGACCAGGCCGATCCGGTCGCCGGGGCCGAGCTGCCAGGTGACGTGCTTGAGCAGCACCTTGGGCCCGGCCTGGACGGTGATGTCCTCCAGGTCGAAGACGGTCTTGCCGAGCCGTGTGGACGCGAACCGCATCAGCTCGGAGCTGTCGCGCGGCGGCGGCACGTCCTTGATCAGCTCGTTGGCGGCCTCCACGCGAAAGCGCGGCTTGGAGGTGCGGGCGGGGGCGCCGCGGCGCAGCCAGGCCAGCTCCTTGCGGACCAGGTTCTGCCGCTTTACCTCCTCGGTGGCGGCGATCCGCTCGCGCTCGGCGCGGGCGAAGACATAGTCGGAGTAGCCGCCCTCGTACTCGTAGACCGTGCCGCGCTGGACGTCCCACATGCGGGTGCAGACCTGGTCCAGGAACCAGCGGTCGTGGGTGACGCAGACGAGTGCGGAGCGGCGCTCGCGCAGATGCCGGGCGAGCCAGGAGATGCCCTCGACGTCGAGGTGGTTGGTGGGCTCGTCCAGGACGAGGAGGTCCTGCTCCTCGATGAGGAGTTTGGCGAGCGCGATGCGGCGCCGCTCACCGCCGGAGAGCGGGCCGATGACGGTGTCCAGGCCCTTGGGGAAGCCGGGCAGGTCGAGGCCCCCGAAGAGGCCGGTGAGTACGTCCCTGACCTTGGCGTTGCCCGCCCACTCGTGGTCGGCCATGTCGCCGATCACCTCGTGGCGCACGGTGGCCTCGGGGTCGAGCGAGTCGTGCTGGGTCAGCACGCCCTGGCGCAGCCCGCCGGACTGGGTGACCCGGCCGGTGTCGGCGTCCTCCAGCTTGGCCAGCATCCGGATCAGCGTCGTCTTGCCGTCGCCGTTGCGGCCCACCACGCCGATCCGGTCGCCCTCGGAGACGCCGAGGGAGACTCCGTCCAGCAGGGCACGGGTGCCGTACACCTTGCCGACGTTCTCGACATTGACCAGATTGACGGCCATTTCTCTCCATATACGCGGGGGACGGTCAGCGTTCCAGCGTATGCCCTGGGGGGAAAGGCGCGGCGCGCGAGGGGGTTGTCACTCTTTGTGATGATGCGATCGGGGATGGGCCGCAGACGTGGCGGGCAGGCCGCAAGATCCCGCCCATGGGAGAAACCATGAGCGCCGAGGCCGCGGAGCACCGCTCCCCATGGCCGGTGCCGCCGGAGAACGGCTACACCGTGGACGACCTGTTCACCTTGCCGGATCTCCCGCCGCACACCCAGTTGATCGACGGGAGCCTCGTCTTCGTGAGTACGCAGCGCATCTACCAGGTCCTGGTGATCGACATGCTGATGACGGGGCTGGGGCGAACGGTGCCGCCGGAGCTGATGCCCGTCCGGCAGATGGCCGTGAGACTCGATGACCGCAACGCTCCGGAGCAGGACATCATGGTGATCCGCGCCGATGCCCTGACCGATCTCGACCAGTGCCATTTCGCGGCCCGGGACGTGCTGCTCGCCGTTTCGGTGGTCTCGCCGCAGTCCGAGGGCCGGGACCGCGTGACCAAACCGATGAAGTACGCCGCCGCCGGGGTTCCGCACTATTGGCGCGTCGAGCGGGACGGGGTCACGGACCAGCCGATCGCCCACGTCTACGAACTCGACCCGCTCACCCGGTCGTACGTGCACATGGGCCTCCAGCGTGACCGTGTCAGGGTCGCCGAGCCCTACGCCATCGACATCGGCCTGACGATCACCAAGCCCTGACGGCACGACCCCGGTCAGACCGCTGTCGCCCCGGCCGCCGGGGCCTGTGCCACCCGCGCCGAGCGGCAGGTGGCGGACGCCGTGAGCGCCTCCGCCACCTTCCCGGCCGACTCGGCGTCCCGCACCAGAAACGCCGTCGTCGGTCCCGATCCCGAGACCAGCGCCGCGAGCGCGCCCGCCTCCCGGCCCGCCGCCAGTGTGTCGGCCAGCTCCGGGAAGAGGGAGAGCGCGGCGGGCTGGAGGTCGTTGGAGACGGCGGCGGCGAGGGCGTCGGGGTCGCCCTTGGCGAGGGCGTGCAGCAGCGGCTCGGACGCCACCGGCTCCGGGATCGTACGGCCCTCGGCGAGGCGGTCGAACTCCCGGAAGACGGCGGGCGTCGACAGCCCCCGCGCGGCCCTCGCGAACACCCAGTGGAACGTCCCGCCGACGTCCAGCGGCGTCAGCTTCTCGCCCCGCCCGGTGCCCAGCGCCGCCCCGCCGACCAGGCTGAACGGTACGTCGCTGCCCAACTCGGCGCAGATGTCGAGGAGTTCCTCGCGCGAGGCGCCCGTGCCCCACAGGGTGTCGCAGGCGAGCAGCGCGCCCGCGCCGTCCGCGCTGCCGCCCGCCATGCCCCCGGCGACGGGGATGTCCTTGGCGATGTGGACATGGACGTCGGGGGTACGGCCGTACCGCTCGGCGAGGATGATCGCGGCCCGCGCGGCGAGGTTCGTACGGTCCAGGGGGACCTGGCCGGCGTCCGGGCCGGTGCAGGTGATCCGCAGTTCGGCGGCCGGGGTGACCGTCACCTCGTCGTAGAGGCCGACGGCGAGGAAGACATTGGCCAGGTCGTGGAAGCCGTCGGGGCGGGCCGCGCCGACCGCGAGCTGGACATTGACCTTGGCCGGGACGCGTACCGTCACGCTCACTTGGCTGCTCTCCTCGTGCTCGGCGATCGGCTCGTGGTGGTCTTCGGTGCGTTGCGCTGGTCTTCGGGTGCCTGTGCTGGTCTTTGGCGCGTCGCGCTCGGCGACGGTGTATTGGTGCCGGCCCGGGTCACCTAGTGCTGGTCCCCGGTCCTCTTGTGCTGGTCGGCGATCACCTTGCGCTCGGCGGTGATCGCCTCGTGCTCAGCGGTACTCGCCTGCTGCTCGGCGGTGATCCCTTTGTGCTCGGCGATCCGGGCGAACTCCTCGACGGTCAGGGACTCGCCGCGGGCCTGGGGCGAGACGCCCGCCGCGACGAGGGCCGCCTCGGCCGCCGCCGCCGATCCGGCCCAGCCGGCCAGCGCGGCCCGCAGCGTCTTGCGGCGCTGGGCGAACGCGGCGTCCACGGCGGCGAAGACCTCCGCCTTGGAGGCGGTGGTCCGCACCGGCTCCGCACGGCGGGTCAGGGCGACCAGCCCGCTGTCGACGTTCGGCGCGGGCCAGAAGACACTGCGGCCGATCGCCCCGGCGCGCTTCACGTCCGCGTACCAGTTGGCCTTCACCGAGGGGACGCCGTACACCTTCGAGCCGGGCGGGGCGGCCAGCCGGTCGGCGACCTCCGCCTGCACCATCACGAGCGTGCGCTCGATGCTGGGGAAGGTGGCGAGCATGTGCAGCAGGACGGGAACGGCCACGTTGTAGGGGAGGTTGGCGACGAGTGCGGTCGGCGGGGGGCCGGGCAGGGTCTCCACCCGCATCGCGTCGGAGTGCACCAGCGCGAACCGCTCCGCCCGCTCCGGCAGGCGCGCCGCGATGGTCGCGGGCAGCGCGCCGGCGAGTACGTCGTCGATCTCGACGGCCGTGACCCGGTCGGCCACCTCCAGCAGCGCCAGCGTCAGCGAACCGAGCCCCGGCCCGACCTCCACCACCACGTCCTTGGGCCCGACCTCGGCGGTGCGCACGATACGGCGGACCGTGTTGGCGTCGATCACGAAGTTCTGGCCGCGCTGCTTGGTGGGCCGCACACCGAGCGCCCCCGCCAGTTCACGGACATCGGCGGGGCCCAGCAGGGCATCGGTGGAGCTGTTCACGGCACCAGGGTACGGGCCGGGCGGACGGGGCGTGACGGAGTGGGGGAGAGGACGCCTCGGGCACGGGGACCGGGGGCGGCGGGCGGGGGAGCGCTCTTGAGCGCGGGGCGGGGACGCCGTGGACGCGCGGGACGGGGGGCCACCCCCTCGGGTGCGGGAGCCCTCGCGCGCGGAACGGGGCTTCCTCCGGCGCACGGGCTGGGAGACCCCTTTGGATACGAGAGCCCTCGGGGCGCGAGACGGGGACCCTTCGGCGCGAGACGGGAGGCGGCGACGGACGGCGGGCAAGGAGGCCCTTGGGCCGGGGACGGGACCCACATGTGAACCCTCGGCCCGGGACGGGACCCACACGGGAACCCTCGGCCCGGGACGGGACCCACACGGGAACCCTCGGCCCGGGACGGGACCCACACGGCGCGGGACAAGGGGCGGCGGGACCAGGCCAGGCCGGTCAGCCGCCCAGCCGGGCCCCGCAGTGGGGCCACGGGCTCGCCCCGCGCTGGACGTACAGCTTCTTCGCGCGGAGGGTCTGTTCGGTGGCGGGGGCGTCCTGGGGGCGGCCGGAGCCGCCGAGGCTCTGCCAGGTCCGGGTGTCGAACTGGTAGAGGCCGCCGTACGTGCCCGAAGGGTCCACCGCACCGGGACGGCCGCCGGACTCGCAGGCCGCGAGGGCCGGCCAGTCGAGATGGTCGGCGCCCCCCACGGACGTCGGCATCGGCTTGGTGCCCACCCGCACCAGCCTCGTCTCCGGCTCGCGCACCACCTCGGAGCCGACCAGGCGCGGCTTCTGCCGGACCCCGTTGACGCTGCGCACGGCGTACGTGACCCGGCGCAGACCGGGCCGTCCTTCCTGCTCGATGACCTCGCTGCCCCGGAACAGCGCCGGATCATCGGTGCGCCGCACGGCGAACGGGATCGCCTCCTCCCGGACCTCCTGCGAGCCGGTGATCCGCAGCACGGTGACCGTCTGCCCGTCGCGCGGGAAACCGGCCGCCGGGACGGAGAGGGTGTCCTCGCCGCGCAGGGTGATCCCGGCCGCCGCGACCACCTCGCCCACCGTCGCCGCGTTGGTGCGGACCGTACGGGCGCGGCCGTCGGCCATGACGGTGACCGAGCGCTCGGTGCGCACGTCCAGCGTGAGGCCCTCGCGCCCGATGCGCCGGGAGCGCTCGGCGGAGAGATACGCGCCCTCCGCGCGCACCCCGATCTGCCGGAGGGCCTCGCCGACCGTGCGCCCGGTGGTCCACACCTCGTGCCGCTCGCCGTCCAGGGTGAGCCGGACCGGGCGGCCGTAGCGGACGGTGATCTCGTCGCCGCTGGTCAGCGCGGTACCGGGGGCGGGCGCGAGCAGATCGTGGGCGCCCACCTCGACGCCCTGGTCGGCCAGCAGTTCCGTCACGTCGTCGGCGAAGGTGTGCAGCGCGCGGGGGTGCCCGTCGACGGTCAGCTCCACCGCCTTGTCCTTGGCGACGAACGCCGTCGTGCCCCCGGCCAGGAAGGCGACGACCAGCGCCCGGGGCAGGAGGCGGCGGACCGTACCGGCCGGGCCGGGGCGGTGGGGGCGGCGGCGGTGGCCATCGGGTGGGGGAGGTGGTACGGGGGCGCCTGCCTGCCGGGGGAAGTGAACGTCGGCCACGGTGGGGTGCTCGTAGGCGGGCGCATAGGTGTCGTACGAGGACCCGGGCGTGCCGTGCGTGCCATACGCGCCGTGCGTGCCGTACATGTCGTGCGCGCCGTACGCGTCCTCGTACTCGTACGCCACCTCGTACGGCAGCGTCGCCGTCTCGTACGCGGGGACGTACGGGCGGACGTACGGGCGGACGTATCCGGGGACATGCGGCTGCGGCTGCGGCTGGGACTGCGGCCGGGGCCGGTCGTAGAAGTAGTCCGGAGTGCTCACGCCGACACGCTCCTGGGGCCAGGGATCCGGACGGGTCCGGTTCGGGCCCCAAGAAACTAGCGGAGCGCCCGTCACTCTCCAAAGCGACGCGGCCACGGAGAGTGGCGAAGGGGCCGGGTCAGTAGGCGAAGGCGCGGGCGGTGTTCGCGGCGAGGGCCGCCGCCAGCTCGTCCTCCTCGACGCCGCGCACGGCGGCCATCGCGCGCACGGTGACCGGAATGAGATAGGGGGCGTTGGGCCGTCCGCGGTACGGGGCCGGGGTCAGGAAGGGGGCGTCGGTCTCCACCAGGAGCAGCTCCGGCGGCGCGATGGCCACCGCGTCGCGCAGATTCTGGGCGTTCTTGAAGGTGACGTTGCCGGCGAAGGACATGTAGTAGCCCGCGCGGGCGCAGATCTCGGCCATCTCGGCGTCGCCGGAGTAGCAGTGGAAGACCGTCCGCTCGGGGGCGCCCTCCTCCTTCAGGACGCGCAGGACGTCGGCGTGGGCGTCGCGGTCGTGGATGACCAGCGCCTTGCCGTGCCGTTTGGCGATCTCGATGTGGGCGCGGAAGGAGCGCTCCTGGGCGGCCATGCCCTCGGGGCCGGTGCGGAAGTGGTCGAGGCCGGTCTCGCCGACCGCCTTGACCTGCGGGAGGGCGGCCAGCCGGGCGATCTCGGCGAGCGCCTCGTCCAGCGCCGCGTCACCGCCCGCCGTCCTGGCGCCCTGCCGGGACCAGCCGTCGGGGTCGCCGTGCACGATACGGGGCGCCTCGTTGGGGTGCAGGGCGACGGTCGCGTGGACGGCGTCGTACGCCGCCGCCGTCTCGGCCGCCCAGCGGGAGCCGGCGAGGTCGCAGCCGACCTGCACGACCGTGGTGACCCCGACGGACGCGGCTTTGGCGAGGGCCTCCGCGACCGTGCCCGACTGCATGTCGAGGTGGGTGTGCGAGTCGGCGACCGGTACCCGCAGGGGCTGCGGGAGCGGCGGCGCGGAGTTCTTGCCGGAGGCGTCGGAGCGACCGGAGGCGTCCGGGCGGCCTGAAGTGTCTGAGGGGTCGTTCGCGGGCATGCCCCGATCCTACGGAAGCCGCGCCCGGCGCCCGCCGCGCGGGAACGGCCTCGGGAACGGCCTCGGACCCGGCGGGGGAGGCCGTCCCGCCGGGTCCGAACTCAGGTGCCGGGCTCAGCTGGCCCGGCGGTGGAAGGGGTGGAGCAGGTCGGACAGGTGCCAGTGGTGGTGCTCGCGCCCGGCGGGGGCCGGGACGTCCTGGTCACCCTGGCCACCCTGGGCGTCCTGCGCGGGGACGGCGGGCCGGGCGGTGCTGCGTTGCGCCGCCTCCCGTGCGCCCGACACCCGGCCCGCGGCCATGATCCGCAGTACGTGACCGCCGCAGTTGCCGCAGGTCGGCCGGTTCAGCGGCGACGGCACGACCTCGCCGTCCGCCACGTACAGCACGAAGAGGCGACCGTCGGTGTCCGCGTGGTGCTCTATCTCGTACGACTGCTCCCAGCCGTGCCCGCACCTCATGCAGGCGAAGGAGTAGGACTCGTGGACAACGGCGCCCGCCGCGCTGCGGAGGCCGGTGTGCCCTGCGATCTCGCTCATGCCAGCTCCTGTGGTCCGCTGGACAGTGCCCCCGGCGTGAACCCACGGATCCACGGACCCCGTCGAAGGCGGGAACGGGTGCGTTCCCTCCGTCCAGAGAACGCCTCCCGCCCCCCGGACGCACTCCCCCTGTAGAGAGTTGGCCACGACTTGTACGTTCCTTGCCGAAACCCCCGGAGGGACCCCCTCCACTTTGCCCGAGCATGGGGCATGGCCTGAAAGACACGGCCGGGCAACGCCCTGAAGGGGCGCGGGGCTGTATCGATATGCGGCTCCGCCGCGTGGGCGCGACAAGCCACAACGGACGGAAAGCCCGCATCAAACCGAACCCCCCACCCCAAACCCGGCCCCCTACCCCGCAGAGCGCTTCGCAGCAACAACCGCGTCAAAAACAACCCGCTTGGCCACCCCCACCTCCAAAGCCACCGCGGCGATCGCCTCCTTCCGCCGCTCCCCCGCCTCCTCCCGCACCCGCACCCGCCGCACCAGCTCCCCCGCGTCGATCTCCTCGCCCCCGCGCTCCGGCGCACCCTCCACCACCACGGTGATCTCCCCGCGCACCCCCGGCGCGGCCCACGCCGCCAGCTCGGTCAGCGGGCCACGGCGTACCTCCTCGTACGTCTTGGTCAGTTCGCGGCACACGGCGGCGCGCCCGGGGGCCCCCCCACCCCCCCCCCCCCCCCGGGGGGGGGGGCGGGCGCCGGGGGGGGGGGGCGGAGTCACTCGCGGGGGGGCGCGGCGGGGGCCCCCCCCCCCCGCGCGGTGTGTCCGCGGCCCCGGGCTCCCCACCGCTTATTTTTTGTAGTGCCGGCCGCCCCCGGGGGCGCCCGGGCCGCCCCCCCACGCCTCGGCCATCGCGGCGAGGGTGGCGTCGAGGCGGTGCGGGGCCTCGAAGTAGACGAGGGTGCGGCGCTCGGCGGCGACCTCGCGCAGCCGGGAGAGCCGTTCGCCGGCCTTGCGCGGCAGGAACCCCTCGAAGCAGAAGCGGTCCACCGGCAGCCCGGACAGCGCGAGCGCGGTGAGCACGGCGGACGGTCCCGGTACGGCGGTCACCCGTACGTCCCGCTCGACGGCGGCGGCGACCAGCCGGTACCCCGGGTCGGACACCGAGGGCATCCCGGCGTCGGTCACCAGCAGCACCCGGGCGCCGCCCACCAGTTCCTCGACCAGTTCCGGCGTACGGGCGCTCTCGTTGCCCTCGAAGTACGACACCACCCGGCCCCCCGGCGTCACGCCGAGCGCCTGGGTCAGCCGGCGCAGCCGCCGGGTGTCCTCGGCGGCGACCACGTCCGCGCCCGCCAGTTCCTGCGCCAGCCGGGGCGACGCGTCCGCGAGATCGCCGATGGGGGTGCCCGCCAAAACAAGGGTTCCAGTCACCCCCCCATCCTCCCAGGGGCGGACCACCGGCGAGGGCCCGGTGGCCCGCCGCTCCCCCTCGGTCCCCGGATCCGTACGAATCGGACGCATCGCCACCCATCCCACCCATGCGCGGGACTCCCATAGAAGGGTTCCCTACGATGGCGCGGTGACCAGTACCGCGTCCTCCGCGTCCTCGACGGACACCCGGCATGACCAGGCCCCGCCCGACCAGCGGCCGGCGTGGCAGCAGCGGCTGCGCCGTTTCGGCTACGTGGCGCGCGGCGGCGCGGGCGGCGCCGACGTGCGGGAACGGCTGGTGCCGCCGTACGCGGAGCCCGGTCCCCGGCTGTGGACGGCGCTGGGGGTACCGCACCACCTGGCCACCCGGATCGTGCGCTGGTCCGGCTGGGGCGGCCCGCTGCTGGTCACGCTGTTCGCGGGGGTGCTGCGGTTCTGGAACCTGGGCGATCCGAAGAAGGTGATATTCGACGAGACGTACTACGCGAAGGACGCGTGGGCGCTCGTCCACCGGGGCTTCGAGGTCAACTGGGACAAGAACGTCAACGATCTGATCCTGTCCTCCGGCGGAAATGTGCCGATCCCGACGGACGCGGCGTACGTCGTGCATCCGCCGGTCGGGAAGTACGTCATCGGCCTGGGCGAACTGATCTTCGGGTTCGATCCGTTCGGCTGGCGGTTCATGACCGCGCTGCTGGGCACCCTGTCGGTCCTGCTGATCTGCCGGATCGGCCGCCGGCTGCTGCGCTCGACGTTCCTGGGCTGTCTGGCGGGCGCGCTGCTCGCGGTGGACGGCCTGCACTTCGTGATGAGCCGCACGGCGCTGCTCGACGGGGTGCTGATGTTCTTCGTGGTGGCGGCGTTCGGCGCGCTGGTCGTCGACCGGGACAGGGCGCGGGCCCGGCTGGCCGCCGCGCTGCCGGTGGACGCGGACGGCAGGGTCCGTCCCGACGCGCACATCGCCGACACCGCCCGCCTCGGTCTGCGGCCCTGGCGCTGGACGGCCGGTCTGATGCTGGGCCTGGCGATCGGCACCAAGTGGAACGGCCTGTACGTACTGGCCGCGTTCGGCCTGATGACGGTCCTGTGGGACATCGGCTCGCGCAAGGTGGCGGGCGCCCGGCACCCGTACCGCGCGGTCGCGAAGTACGACCTGGGCCTCGCCTTCGTCGCCCTCGTGCCGGTCGCGATCGTCACGTACGTGGCGTCGTGGATCGGCTGGATCCTCTCCCCGTCGGACGGCACGGGCGGCTACTACCGCAACTGGGCGGCCACCGACGGCAAGGAGAGCTCCTGGTCCTGGCTCCCGGACTGGCTGCGCAGCCTGTGGCACTACGAGTCCCAGGTGTACGACTTCCACGTCCACCTCCAGTCGCCGCACACCTACGAGTCCAACCCGTGGAGCTGGCTGGTCCTGGGCCGCCCGGTCTCCTACTTCTACGAGTCCCCCGCCCCCGGCACCGACGGCTGCCCGGCGGACGCCGGCGAGAAGTGCGCCCGCGAGGTGCTGGCGCTGGGTACGCCGATGCTGTGGTGGGTGGGTGTCTTCGCCCTCGCGTATGTGCTGTGGCGCTGGTTCTTCCGCCGTGACTGGCGGGCGGGCGCCATCGCCTGCGCGGTGGCCGTCGGCTATGTGCCCTGGTTCCTGTACCAGGACCGGACGATCTTCCTCTTCTACGCCGTCGTCTTCATCCCCTTCATCTGTCTCGCGGTGGCCATGCTCCTGGGCGCCCTCATCGGCCCACCGGGCTCCTCCGACAGCCGCCGCGTCGCGGGCGCGACCGGGGCGGGGGTGCTGGTCCTGCTGATCGCGTGGAACTTCATCTATTTCTGGCCGATCTACACGGGCCAGGCGATCCCCATCGATGACTGGAGGTCGCGAATGTGGCTGGATACATGGGTTTAGTCGCCGTCGCCGTCCGGGCGACCACTGCGCCCACTACGGGGGGGATGCGGGATGAGGGGACGTCACCGGGCCGGGCTCGCCGGGGCGGGGGTCGCGGGGATGCTGATGCTCGCGGGGTGTGCCGACCGCAGCGAGGTGGTCACCTGGACCGATGAGCACGGCCGGGCGTGTACGGGGGTCGCGGTGGTGGACGCGGACGGGGACCGGGAGATCAGCGGCATCGACTGCGACTATCCGCCGGAGGGGCGGACGCCGGGCGCGTCGACCTGGCAGCCGTTGCCGGACCCGGACTGACAGCGGACTCCACGAACGGGCCGGATACGTGCTTTATGCACCGGTTCCGTGTCTCAGGTCTGCCACCGTCCGGGAACAGCCGTCACAACTCCCCCTCGGGACATCTACAGTTCGACTCGCCCGGGTTTCTGAACGCGTTCAGATCGTGCGCGTGTCGCCGGGCCCGGGATCAGGGCACCAACGGGGCAACGGGGAGGAGCCGCGTCATGCGCAAGGGGGTCAAAGGCGCCATCGTCGGCACGGTGTTCGCCGGGATGGTGGGTGCCGCCGGGTACGGGGCCTTCACCATGGTGTCCGCGCTGGACGGGGACGGCGGGTCCGGGTCGGCCGGCGCGGAGGTGAAGAAGTCGGGGCCGCCGAGCGCGGACGAGGTCGAGAACACCAGCGCCGAGTTCTTCGCGGCGTGGGAGAAGGGCGACGGGACGGCCGCCGCCGGGCTGACCGACAACCAGTCGGTGGCGGGGCCCGTCCTCCTCGCCTTCGGCCAGGAGGCCCGGATCACGGACGTGACGATCACGCCCCGCGCGGCGAACGGCACCACCGTCCCGTTCTCGGTGAAGGCAACGGTGTCATTCGAGGGCGAGAGCAAGCCGCTCGCCTACGACAGCTCGCTCACCGTCGTGCGCGGCGAGACCACCGGCAAGGCACTGGTCGACTGGGAGCCGTCCGTCGTGCATCCCGACCTCAAGGACGGGGACACGCTGGTCACCGGTCAGTCGGCGCGGCCGCCGATCGAGGCCGTCGACCGGGACGGCAACGTCCTGACCAAGGAGAAGTACCCCTCGCTCGGCCCGATCCTCGACGAACTGCGCGACAAGTACGGCGAGGAAGCGGGCGGCACACCCGGCGTCGAGCTGTCGATCCGGCACACCACGACCGGCGCCGCCGACACTCCGCTGCTGACCGTCTCCGAGGGCGAGCCGGGCGAACTGCCCACCACCCTCAGCGCGGACGTGCAGGCCGCCGCCGAGCAGGCCGTCGAGGAGTACGACGAGTCGTCCGTCGTCGCCGTCGAGCCGAGCACCGGGGAGGTGCTCGCCGTCGCCAACAACCGCGCGGACGGCTTCAACGCCGCGTTCCTCGGGCAGGTGGCGCCCGGTTCGACCATGAAGATCATCAGCGCCGCGATGCTCATCGACAGCGGGCTGACGACGGCGAACGGACCGGCCCCGTGTCCGGACACCGCGCTGTGGGAGGGCCAGACCTTCAACAACCTGGACACGCTGGAGCCGAACGAGAGCGCGACCCTCACCGATACCTTCGCCCGGTCCTGCAACACCGGGTTCATCAAGTACACCGACTCCATCGAGACCGACTCGCTCACCCGGGAGGCCATGGAGGGGTTCGGGCTCGGCCAGGACAACTGGAAGGTCGGGATCCCGTCCTTCGACGGGTCGGTCCCCGCGGTCGAGGGGCCGGACATGGCGGCGAATCTGATCGGCCAGGGGCAGGTGCAGATGAGCCCCCTCACCATGGCGTCCGTGACCGCGACCGCCCTCACGGGGACCTTCCGGCAGCCGGTGATCGTGCCGCAGAGCCTGGACGGGCGGGAACTGGCCACGGCGGAGGGGCTGTCGGCGGACACGGTGTCGCAACTGCGGTCGATGATGAACCGGACGGCGGTGAGCGGTACCGGGGCGGCGGCGATGACGGGGCTGAGCGGGAGCATCGGCGCGAAGACGGGGTCCGCGGAGGTGGACGGTCAGGACGTCGCCAATAGCTGGTTCACGGGGTATCGCGATGATGTGGCCGCGGCGGCGATGACGGAGGAGGGCGGCCACGGGGGCGACGCGGCCGGGCCGATCGTGGCGGCGGTACTGCGAGCGGGCTGACCGGGGTGCCGGTGCGGGGCAGCGCAGGTCGGCCCCCACCCCCCAGGGGCGCGGGGAACTGCGCGACCAGCCACCCAACCACCCGCACCCGGCCGACAACGGACGCACCCCCTGCCCGCGCACCCCCTGCCCGACCCCATGTCACAACCCTGTCCGGACTCCCCCTGATGAAGGGCCCCGCACAGAACGGGACTCTAGGCTGGTGACGTCGTTGGCACGGTGAGTGTCGGGCGGGTCTGCGGGACCGGAAGAGCGCGGAGGATCGAAACAGCGTGGGGAACAGAAGGCGCGTCGCCGAGCGACGGAAGACGAGGCCGGCCGTCATCGGCGGGATGATCGCCGCGGTCGTGGGCGGAGCCGGACTCGGCGTCTACGCGCTCTACGGCGGTACCGCCGCCGAGGCGGAGACCGCGTCCGCCAACGAGCAGCGGACCAAGTCCGTGAAGTCCGGCCCCCTGTCGGCGACGGAGGTCACCACCGCCGCGCGCACGTTCCTCACCGCCTGGCAGCGGGGCCAGGTCGGCGAGGCCGCCGCCGCGACCACCGACGCCACCGCCGCGACCGCGCTGCTGACCGGCTACACCAAGGACGCCCACGTCGAGGACGTCACCCTCACCGCGAAGACCCCGCAGGGCGCCGAGGTGCCGTTCGCGGTCAAGGGCACCGTGACCTTCGAGGAGACCAGCAAGCCACTGTCGTACGCCAGTTCCCTCACCGTCGTCCGCCGGGAGTCGGACGGCGTACCGCTGGTGGAGTGGCACTCGGCGGTCGTGCACCCCGAACTCCAGGACGGTGACAGGCTGGTGACCGGCGAGGCCGGGACCCCGCCGGTCACGGCGCTGGACGCGGAGGGCGGGGAGCTGACGGAGAAGGAGTATCCGTCGCTGGGGACGGTGCTGGACGGGCTGCGGGAGAAGTACGGCAAGACGGCCGGCGGCACGGCGGGCGTGGAACTGCGGGTCGTACGCGGCAAGGAGTCCAAGGCGAAGGACGCCTCCGACAAGACGGTGCTGGAGCTGAGCGAGGGCACGCCCGGCACGGTCGAGACGACGCTGAGCCCCACGATGCAGGCCGCCGCCGAGGAGCAGGTGGCGAAGAAAGCCCGCTCCTCCGTCGTCGTGATGCGTCCGTCGACCGGCGAGATCCTCGCCGTCGCCAACGCCGACCCGGGCTTCAACACCGCCTTCCAGGGCTCCCTCGCACCCGGGTCCACGATGAAGGTGGTCACCGCCTCGATGCTGATCGAGAAGAATCTGGCGTCGGCGGACAAGGACCACCCCTGCCCGAAGTACTTCACCTACGGCAACTGGAAGTTCCAGAACCTCGACGAGTTCGAGATCAAGGACGGCACCTTCAAGGACAGCTTCGCCCGGTCCTGCAACACGGCCTTCATCAGCCAAGCGCCGAAGCTGAAGGACGACGACCTCACCCAGCAGGCCCAGCAGGTCTTCGGCCTCGGTCTGGACAACTGGGCCATAGGCGTACCGACCCTCGACGGCTCGGTGCCGGTGCAGTCGGACGCGCAGATGGGGGCGTCGCTGATCGGCCAGGGCGGGGTGCGGATGAACCCGCTGAACATGGCGTCGGTGTCCGCGACCGTCAAGGAGGGTGTCTTCCACCAGCCGTATCTGGTCGACCCGTCCGTCGACGGCCGTACCCTCGCCACCGCCTCGCGCACGATGTCCGCCGCCACGGCCGGGGAGTTGCGCGAGCTGATGGCCTACACGGCGGCCTCCGGTACGGCGGCGGCGGCGATGTCCGGGGTCACCGGGGACATCGGCGCGAAGACCGGCTCGGCGGAGGTCGACGGGCAGGAGAAGCCCAACGGCTGGTTCACGGCGTACCGGGGTGATCTCGCCGCGGCCGGTGTGGTCCAGGAGGGCGGGCACGGCGGTTCGACGGCGGGCCCGATGGTGGCGGCGCTGCTCAAGCTCGGCGGCTGAGATCCGGCTCAGTGAGATCCGGATCCGGGAGATGGGGCTCCGTGAGATCCGGATCCGGGAGATGGGGCTCCGTGAGATCCGGATCCGGGAGATGGGGCTCAGTGAGATCCGGCTGGGTGAGATCCGGCTCAGGGGGCCTGGGAGAGGCGGTCGGCCGGCCCCCCGCCAGATACGTCCGGCGCAGGAACCGCATCAGCGTCTTGGTGTCGAACTGCACCACCGAGACCCCGGCCGCCGAGTGGAACTCGACCACCGCCTGCACCCGCCCCAGCGGCCACACCTTGACCTCACCCGTGCCGGCGGGCTCCCGCAGCCCCTGTTCCAGCAGGGTGCGGGAGAAGGTCCACTCGTGCGGGCCGGGCAGCCCGATCCGTACCGAACGGGGGTCGGTCTCCGGGTCGTAGCGCAGCACGACGGGGACGGCGTCGGTGTCGTCGGGGATGTCGGCGTCGGTGACTATATGGGCTCGCGCGTACTGTTCGACTGCGGACATCGGACGGCCCCTTACCCTGCGTGACCTGCGTTGTCTGTGTGAAAGCTGTGCGTCCCGCTCCACATCCAATGTCCCACATTTTCCGGATCCCGCCCCCTGGCGGGGCTCGTCGCGGCCTTCATCTTCGCCGTGCAGATGCTGAACTTCCCGGTCGCGGCCGGGACCAGCGGGCATCTGCTGGGCGGGGCGCTGGCGGCGATCCTGGTCGGGCCCTATACCGGCATGCTCTGTATCTCCGTCGTGCTGCTGATGCAGGGCGTGCTGTTCGCGGACGGCGGGCTGACCGCGCTCGGCGTGAACATCGTGGACATGTCGATCGTGGGCGTCGTGGTCGCGTACGTCGTCTTCCGCGCCCTGGTCAAGGTGCTGCCCCGGCGGCCCTCCAGCGTGACCGCCGCGTCCTTCGTGTCCGCGCTGGTGTCGGTACCGGCGGCGGCGCTGGCGTTCGTCGGGTTCTTCGCGATCGGCGGCACCACGGACGTCCCGCTGGGCACGGTCACGGCGGCCATGGGCGGGGTGCATGTCCTGATCGGCATCGGCGAGGCGGTGATCACCGCGCTGACGGTCGGCGCCGTCATCGCCGTACGGCCGGATCTGGTCCACGGCGCCCGGGATCTGCGCCGCCCGCTGAAGCTGCGGGTCGGCGGGGAACTGGTCGACGCGCCCGGCGCCGAGCCCGTACCCGCCGCCGCGCCGCGCGCCTCGCGCCGGTCGCTGTGGATCGGCGGACTGATCACCTCCGTGGTCCTGGCCGGATTCGTCAGCTTCTACGCGTCGGCCAACCCGGACGGGCTGGAGCGGGTCGCCGAGGACAAGGGGTTCGCGAACTCCGCCGAGGAACACGCCAACGCCGATTCACCGCTCGCCGACTACGGCATCCGGGACATCGACAACGCCCGGCTGTCCGGCGGGCTCGCGGGCGTGATCGGCGTCGGCGCGACGGTCGTCGCGGGCAGCGCGATCTTCTGGGCGGTGCGCCGACGCCGTACGGACGCCTCCGCGCCGTCGGCCGCCCCCGCCGAGAGCGCCTGACGACGCCATGGGCGCCGGGCACGCGCACAGGCTCTACCGGCACGGGCACTCGCCCGTGCACCGGCTGCCCCCGCACACCAAGATCGCCGCCGTGTTCGCGTTCGTGGTGGTCGTGGTGTCCACCCCGCGCGCGGCGATGTGGGCGTTCGGGCTGTACGCGGTGCTGCTGGCGGTCGTCGCCGCCCTCGCGCGCGTACCGGCGGGTTTCCTGCTCAAACGGCTGCTGATCGAGGTGCCGTTCGTGGCGTTCGCCGTGCTGCTGCCGTTCGTGGCGCAGGGCGAGCGGACGGAGGTGCTGGGCATGTCGCTGAGCGTGAACGGCCTGTGGGGCGCCTGGAACGTGCTCGCCAAGGGCACCCTGGGCGTCGCCGCGTCCGTCCTGCTGGCCTCCACCACCGAACTGCGCGCCCTCCTGCTCGGCCTCCAGCGCCTGAAACTCCCGCCCCTCCTCGTCCAGATCGCGTCCTTCATGATCCGGTACGGCGATGTCATCACCGACGAGATGCGGCGCATGCGGATCGCCCGCGAGTCACGCGGCTTCGAGGCACGCGGCGTACGCCACTGGGGTGTGCTCGCGAAGTCGGCGGGCGCGCTGTTCATCCGCTCCTACGAACGCGGCGAGCGCGTCCATCTGGCCATGATCAGCCGGGGGTACGCGGGAAGCATGCCGGTGATCGACGAGGTGAGCGCGGACCGGGCGCAGTGGTCGTACGCGCTGGCCCTCCCCGTCGCCGCGCTCGTCGTGTGTCTGCTGGGATGGACCTTGTGAGCGACTCTGCGATGGACCCCGTGACGGCCCCTGTGACAGGGGCTGTCACAGCCCCTGTGGACCCTATGGCGGTGGCCTCGCTGGAGGTCTCCGGTCTCGCCTTCGCCTATCCCGACGGGCATCAGGCGCTGTTCGGCGTGGACTTCCGGATCGGGCGCGGGGAGCGGGTGGCGCTGCTCGGCCCGAACGGCGCGGGCAAGACGACCCTCGTCCTGCACCTCAACGGCATCCTGACCGGCGGCACGGGCACGGTGAAGGTCGCCGGGCTGCCCGTCGGGCGGGCGCACATGGCGGAGATCCGGCGCCGGGTCGGGATCGTCTTCCAGGATCCGGACGACCAGCTTTTCATGCCGAGTGTGCGCGAGGACGTGGCCTTCGGACCGGCGGCGGCCGGGCTCAAGGGCGCGGAGCTGGAGGCTCGGGTGGACCGGGCGCTCACGCGGATCGGCATGGCGGAGTTCAAGGACCGTCCGCCGCACCACCTCTCCTTCGGCCAGCGGCGCCGGGTGGCCGTGGCGACCGTGCTGGCGATGGAGCCGGAGATCCTGGTCCTGGACGAGCCGTCCTCCAACCTCGACCCGGCCTCCCGCCGTGAACTGGCCGACATCCTGCGCTCGCTGGACGTGACGGTCCTGATGGTGACCCACGATCTGCCCTACGCCCTGGAACTGTGCCCCCGCTCGCTCATCCTCGGCGAGGGCGTGATCGCGGCGGACGGCGGGACGCGCGAGCTGCTGTCGGACGAGGAGCTGATGCGGGCGCACCGGCTGGAGTTGCCGTACGGGTTCGATCCTCGGTCGGTACCGGCGGCGCGGCGGGGCTGAAACGCCCGTCCCGTACACATGGTTGTACCGAGGAATCGCAGGTGGTGGAGGCGTGTTGCATCCATTGTCATGGCGCGGGCGCGGAACGGAGTAGGGGCGTGAGTACGGGCGTGAGTACGGATGCAGGCATACGGGGCACGGTCGCCGAGGGGTTCGAGCCGGTCCGGGACGCGTTCGTGAAGAACTTCGAGGTGCTCGGCGACCGGGGCGCGGCCGTCGCCGTCTACCGCGACGGGCGCCGGATCGTCGATCTGTGGGGCGGCACCAAGGACATCGACGGTACGGCGCCCTGGGAGCGCGGCACGGCCCAGATCGTGCGCTCGGCGACGAAGGGGGTGGCCGCCGCCGTACTGCTCCTGCTGCATCAGCGCGGTGAGCTGGACCTGGACGCGCCGGTCGGGCAGTGGTGGCCGGAGTACAAGGCGCGGGGCAAGGAGCGCACGGCGGTGTGGCATGTGCTGGCCCACCGGGCCGGGGTACCGGCGCTCGACCGGCCGCTGACCCCCGCGCAGGCGGTGGACCCGGTGCTGGGGGCGCGGGCGGTGGCGGCGCAGGCACCGGAGTGGGAGCCGGGCACGGACCACGGGTATCACGCGCAGACGTACAGCTGGCTCACGGCGGAGCTGGTGCGCCGGGTGACCGGGCGGACCGTCGGGGAGTGGATCGCGCGGGAGATCGCCGGGCCGGCCGGCGCGGACTTCTGGCTCGGGCTGCCGGACGCGGAGGCGGCGCGGGTGGGCCGGGTCGGCCGGGGTGAGACCCCCGACGCGGGCCCCGGCGGGCTGCGGACCCGCCCCAAGAAGGCGGTCTCCGACGCCTACGCCGACCCCGGCTCCCTCACCCGCCGAGCCTTCGCCGCGATCACGCCGCTGCCCGACGAGAACGACCCCGGCTACCGCGCCGCCGCGCTGCCCGCGTCCAACGGCATCGCGACGGCGGACGGTCTGGCACGGATCTACGCCTCGCTGATCGGCGAAGTCGAGGGCGGGGTACGGCTGTTCACGCCGGAGACGGTGGCGCTGGCGCGGGGTGAGCGGTCGGCGGGGCCGGACCGGGTGCTGGTGGTGGGCACGCGTTTCGGGCTCGGCTACATGCTGCACGGCAGCGCGTCCCCGCTGCTGTCCCCGGGCTCCTTCGGGCACCCCGGCCGGGGCGGCGCGCTGGGCTTCGCGGACCCGGAGTCGGGCATCGCGTTCGGCTATGTGACCAACGGGTTCCGCAAGAGCGTGACGGCGGACCCGCGGGCGCAGGCGCTGGTAGGGGCGGTGCGGGCGTCGCTGGGGTCCCAGGGTCCGCAAGGCAGCCGCTAGGGCGTGACGAACTCCGGCTGGTCCAGCACCCGCAGCCAGCTCCCGTCGGCCTGCCGCCGGACCACCTGTGCCCTGGCCCCCGCCCCGTCCTTCGGCGGGGTCGCGGTGAGCGCGAGGTCGCCGCTGATCAGCGTCGGCAGCGGGGGTTCCGGCTCGAAACGGGGGTTGCCCGCGAGCACCTTCGCCCACAGCTCACGGATGGCGTCCCGTCCGACGGTCGTGGTGCCCGGCGGATACGCGATCACCGCGTCCTGCTCGTAGAGCGCGGCGACCCCGGCGGCGTCCCCGGCGTTGGAACGCTCGACGAACAGACGGGTGATGTCCTCGGGGCGCATGGCCCTCTCGTACTCGGTCACGATGTCTCCTCCTGATACGGCGGCGAAATGTCTCGGCTCCTGATAGGGCGATACGTCCCAGCCTGGCCGGACCCACACCAGAAGTCCAACAGCTGGTCCTTCTCGGAACTAGAATCTACAGCCATGGAACTGAGACAGCTGGAGTACTTCGTGGCGGTCGCCGAGGAGCGGAACTTCACGCGGGCCGCCGAGCGGGTGCACATCAGCCAGTCCGGGGTCAGCGCCCAGATCCGCCAGTTGGAGCGGGAACTCGGCACCGAACTGTTCGACCGTTCGTCCCGCACCGCCACCCTCACGGTCGCCGGAAAGGCGGCCCTGGAGCACGCGCGGGCCGCGCTCGCCGCGTGCGGGGCGGTCGGGGAGGCCGTGGGGGAGGTGACCGGCCTGATCCGGGGACGGGTGACGGTCGGGATGGTCATCGGCTGCACGATCACCCCACTGTTCGACGCCCTCGCCGCGTTCCACCGGGCGCACCCCGGGGTGGAGATCTCCCTGCTGGAGGACAACTCGGACCGGTTGGTCGAGCAGGTCCGCGCGGGCACGCTGGACCTCGCGCTGATCGGAACGGCGAGGGCCACGCCCGAGGGCCTGGAGGCGCTGACGATCATCCGGGAACGCCTGGTGGTGGCGGCCCCCGCCGATCACCCCCTGACCGGCCGGCCTCGGATCACCCTCGCCGATGTCATCGCCCACCCGATCGTCTGCATGCCGCCCGGCACCGGCCTGCGCACGCTCTTCGACGACGCCTGCACGGCCCAGGGCCTGCGCCCCACCCTCGCGCTCCAGGCCAGCGCGGCGGACGCCATCGCCGGGCTCGCGGTGCGCGGACTGGGCGTGGCGGTGCTCAGCGAGTCGATGGCGACGGCGTACGGCGCCCGGCTCACCGTACGCACGATCGAGGACGTGGAGACGCCCGCGCTGCTGGCGCTGGTGTGGCGGGGCGGCACGAACAACCCACCGCTGCGGCAGTTGCTGGTCCACAGCCGGACGGCGTTCGGCGCGCCTCAGACATGACCCGGTGAACGGGCCTCACGCGTGGATGGGCCCGGACGTCCGCCCCGAGTCCGCGTCGATCTCGCCGTGCGCCTTGGTGAGCAGTCGCATGGCGAGTTCGTTGAGGGCGCGGGCGCCCGCGATCTCCTCGCCGACCCGTGGCTGGTTGGAGTCGACCTGATGGCGGGTGGCCCGGCCGTGGGCGCGTAGCTCGGTGCCGTCGGGGAGGCGGACCATTGCCGCCGCCCTGGTGTGCTGGTCGTCCTCCATGAACTCCAGCTCGACATGCCATCCCACAGTGGTGTGCATCATGACGATCACCTCCGGAAGACCTGCTTCCAGGGTGCTCCTCGCAGGCCGGGCCCGCACACGCCCGGGATCGGCGGCCCCGGTCAGACGGCGTTCGCGGCCTCCTCGATCAGATCCGTCACAGGCCCCGGCTGCGAGGCCAGTGAAGCGTGGCTGGCGTCCAGCTCGATGGTCTTGTGGGGCTTCATCCGCTCGGCCATGCGGCGCTCGTTGTCCGGGTGGATCATGCGGTCGCTGGTGGAGATCTGGTACCAGGTCGGCTTGGTGCGCCAGGCCGGGTGGGAGATGGTGTCACCGAAGGTGGAGGCGAGGGGCGCCTTCTGGGTCACGCCCATGACCAGCCCTTCCTCGGCCGTCAGGTCCTGACAGAAGCTCTCGTGGAACTTGTCCTGCTTGACCCACAGGTAGCCGTCCGAGTCCGGGGCGAGGTTGTCGAAGGCGGCCGGGGGTTTCTCCTGGCTGATGCCGCCGGGACTCTCCCCGGCGTCCGGGGCGAACGCGGCGATGTAGACGAGCCCGGTGACATTGGGCAGGTCACCGGCCTCGGTGATGACCGCGCCGCCGTAGGAGTGCCCGACCAGCACGACGGGCCCGTCGATCTGCCGGACCATCTTGCGGGTGCGCTCGGCGTCCTCGGCGAGCGAGGTGAGCGGGACCTCGACAGCGTGCAGCGAGGTGAAGCGACGCCGGTGCAGCTCGGTGATGACCTTGGACCAGTGGGCGGCACCGCCCCAGAATCCGTGCACGAGGACGATTGCGGGCTTGTCAGCCATGGGGGATGTCCCTTCGAGGGGGGTGGGGGTGGGGGTGGGGAGAAGGCGTACGCCGGAAACGTCTCGCCGGAGGCGGTGACCGGACAGGGTCACCGCTCCGGTTACCGGAGACGGTCACCGGAGCGGTCACCGGAAGCGGCTACCAGAGCGGTCGCCGAGGACGCCCCGACGGCATGACCTCCGCGCGACGACCACGTACGTGTACGTACACCCCCACCACACCCCGCCCCCACGGCCACCGCCCACACGAACGAGCCGTTCAGGTGACGGGGATGGCAGGCGCCCTCAACAAGCCCCCTAGGGACTGTCTGCCAAATGATCATCTGGCTGGTTCGCGGAGCCAGAGGATCAGCGAGGCCAGCATGAGTCCGGCACGGTAGCGGTCGGCGAGCTTGTCGAACCTGGTGGCGATGGCCCGGAACTGCTTGAGGCGGGCGAAGCATCGTTCGACCACATTGCGATCACGGTAGACGTCCTTGTCGAAGGCGGGTGGTCTGCCGCCGAGGGCTCCCCGTCGGCGGCGGTTGGCCGCCTGGTCGCGGCGTTCGGGGATCGTGGCGGCGATGCCCCGGCGCCGCAGCAGGTGGCGGATCGCCCTGCTGGAATACGCTTTGTCGCCCAGCACGCGCTGCGGTGTCGTGCGGGAGCGGCCGGTGACGGCGCGCGAGATGCGGATGCTGTCGAGGACCTGGCCGAAGGCGGTGGCGTCGTTGACATTGCCGGGCGTGAGCACGATGGACAGCCGGAGGCCCCGGCCGTCGACGGCGAGGTGGACCTTCGTGGTCAGCCCGCCCCGGGACCGGCCGAGGGCCTGACGCGCCTGCGAGCGGCCCGGATCTTCCAGTTCGTCCCCGTCCGCGGCCCCTTTTTGCGGGCGCCGGCCGCATGCTGATGGGCCCGGTTGATCGTCGAGTCGACGGAGACGGTCCACTCCACCCGGCCCACCGCGTCGTCGCGGACCTGAACGTGCTCCAGCAGCTTCGCCCAGGTTCCGTCCGCCTCCCACCGGGCGAACCGCTCGTAGACGGTCTGCCACGGCCCGTACCTCTGCGGGAGATCACGCCACGGAGCCCCGGTCCGCAGCCGCCACAGCACCCCGTTGACCACCTGCCGGTGATCACGCCACGGACGGCCACGCCCATCCACCCGCGGCAACAGGGGCTCTACTCGCTCCCACGCCGCATCCGTCAACTCACCTCGACCTGCCACAAAATCAATGATCTGGGTGCTCACGCTCGGACTCCCGCGCGGGGTCCGTCACAAAACGGCTCAGCCGGTAGGCAGTCGGCAGCGCCAAGCGCCCGCACAGTGTGTCGATCCGGATCATCGAGCCGTCGACTCCTGCCTCCCGAAGACGGCGCAACCGCGTACGCATCTCCGCTTGGTCCAGAGTCTCAACGACCACTTCCCACTGTCCCGCGTCCGACGTGGTGCGAGCAGCAAGCCGCTGCCGCGCGTCCTCTTGCCGCAGCCTTCTTTTCCCCTGTCCTGGCACCTGCCCAGCATCACTGGCCAGCGTCAGGGCGGCAAGGCGATGGGACCGAGCACGCACACACATCTCCACTCGGTGATCATTTGTCAGACACGCCCGCCCGTCCCTCGTCCCCTGTCCCCCTCACCCCGAGCGCAACATCAACCCGATCCCCACCACCAGCACCCCCGCCGCCGCCACCCGGGCCACCCCGAACCGCTCCTTGAACATCACGGCCCCGATGGCGGCCCCCACGATGATCGAGGATTCCCGCAGTGCGGCGACAGGCGCGAGTTCGGCCTGGGTCTGGGCCCACAGCACCAGGGCGTAGGCGGCCACGGACATCGCGGCGCCGAGCAGCCCGAGCCCCGCGTGGGGCCGCAGCCGCGCGACGGTCTCCCCCCGCCACCGATAGACCGCGTAGGCGGGGAGGAAGCCCCCTTGGAGCACCATCAGCCAGCCGATGTAACCGAGCGGCGAATCGGCGGCGCGCACCCCGAGCCCGTCGACCACGGTGTACGCGGCGATGGTCAGCCCGGTGGCCAGCGCGGCCCCGATGGCGGGCCAGTTGGGGCGGCGTCCGCGCAGCCCCCACAGCGCGACCCCGGTCAGCCCGGCGCAGGACAGGGCGATCCCGGCGGCGGCCCAGGCGTCGGGCACCTCGTGGGCGAAGAGCGCGGCGAAGAGGGTGACGAGCAGGGGCGCGGTGCCCCGGGCGATCGGATACGCCTGACCGAAGTCACCGAGCCGGAAGGACCTCATCAGCAGGGCGTAGTACCCGATATGGATGGCGCCGGAGACGAAGAGGTAGGGCCAGGCCCCGGCCGCCGGAAAGGCGGCGAAGGGTACGAGGGCGAGTCCGATGAGCACCCCGCCGCCGGATATGAGCGCGAACCCGACGAGCTTGTCGGTGATGCGATGGGCGATGGCGTTCCACCCGGCGTGGGTGACCGCCGCCGCGAGCACGGCGGTGGCGACCAGCGGTGTCACGCGTGGTGCTCGCGCACGTCCACGACGGTCGCGCCCGCGTGGGCGATGAGTTCCCCGGGCTCCATGGGGAACACGGTGTGCGGATCGCCGGCCGCCGCCCACACCACGTCGTGCGCGAGCAGCGACCGGTCGGCCAGCACGCGGGTCTTCGTACGGTGCCCGAAGGGCGGGACGCCGCCGATGGCGTACCCGGTGGTCTCCCGTACGACATCGGCCTTGGCGCGTGTGACCCGTACGGCGCCGAGTTCGTCGCGCACCCGCTCCACGTCCACCCGCGAGGCCCCGTCCATCAGCACCAGTACGGGCACGCCGTCCGCCGCGAAGATGAGGGACTTGCAGATCTGGCTCAGCTCGCAGCCGATCGCGTCGGCGGCCTCGGCGGCGGTACGAGTGGCGTCCGGGAAGCGCCGGACGCGACCGCCCAGCTCGGCGAGCCCCAACTCGGCGAGGGCCTCGGCGAAACGGGGATGGGCGGCGGAGGCGGAAGAGGTCATGGGCGGCACGCTAACGCCGTATGTACGGTACAGGCGACCACGTTATTGGTCCGTCGCCGCTCTTCCCCAGGCTCCGGGCGTACTGGAAGATCACCCCATGACTAGCCAACAGAGCCCGGCCGCAAGCTACTTGGCGGCATTACGCGAGCGGCTGGAGGCGGACGGCTGCGTGGTCTCCTCGACGCGCTGGTACGGCCACGAGGTGCTGGTGGGCAGCCGGTCGGACCGCAAGGCGCGCTGGCTGGGCACCAAGGCGCAGTTGTTCATCTACGCCGCCGCCGTACCCAGCGTGGCCGAGGCCACGCTCTCCGAGTTCACCGGCTGGGCGATGACCGGCGCCAGGAGCCGGCTCGGCCGTATCCCGATCATCCGCAACGCGGGGCTGGTGCTGCCCGCGCTGATCAGCGCGGATGTCCAGCCGGGGGCCGCGGGGTGGGGGGCGGGCGCCGGCCGCGTCCTGGGGACGTAGGTGGTGGGGCCGCCCCTCACCGGAACGACGACGCCG